>SCQL01000026.1 GCA_004299235.1 bacterium | reverse complement strand
CTCAGCCAGCGAGCGCGCCGGCGGCTGCTTCTTTAGGAAGCGCTTGAGCGTCTGGTGAAATCGTTCGACCTTGCCGCAGGTCTGAGGGTGGCAGACAGTGGAATGTTTGGCGGCTACGCCGAGAGCGAAGGCAGTCACGCCGTTCTCCGCCAACCTTCTGGCAGGACCCTCTGGAATGCCACCAGACGCTCCGCCAAGCATCACCGCGAAGTGATCGGATGCCTGCTCGGGCTCGAAGACGACACCGATGGCATCGCTGTTGCTGATCTCGGTACGCCTGACAAGCTTGTTCATCCCAGCACCCGCGGCTTCGCCAGCGCCGAACCGGCTGTTTTGGGTATCACCGCGTCGGGAAGCAAGAAAAGACGTCTTGCGCTCGCTGGTCCAGGATGCTCCGCCTCGCTCTCGAAGCCCGAGTTGTAGGCGGCGATCGCCTCCATCGGGCACAGGCAGATCAGCCCTTGCCGCAGCCAATCCCACAACGGGTCCAATTTGCTCATCCCAAACCACCCTTTAGGGGATGCCCTAATTAATTAGAGGCAGCCACTGATTGATAGTGGTACCCTATTCGCAATGGTCAAGGCTGTCAAGACCCATCGCCCATACAACGGCGCACTGCGTACAGAACAAGCGCGAATGACTCGCGGCCGCATCCTCGAAGCAACTCGGCGGCTCCTGGTGAGCGGAACCTACAGCAGCGTCACGATGGAGGACGTGGCCACCGAAGCAGGCGTCGCCTATCAGACGGTTTATGCGATTTTCGGTAGCAAGCTCCGACTGGCGCAAAGCCTCATCGAGATCGGGTTCCCTCACGTCGCGGGTGCTCTAAAGCTGTTCGATGAGCTGGGCCCCGCGGACGATCCCGAACTGGGGCTGCGCACGACGGCCCACGTTTCGCGCCTCATTTACGAGCTCTGCGCAGACCTCCTTCGCTTCATGCGGGAGTCTGGCGATCCAGGTCTGCTGGCACGCTATCGCGACAGAGAAGAGCAGCGATTGATAGGCATGATTCAGCACCGAGTTCCGGCGCTGTTGGAGAGAAGCGGCCGGCTGCGGTTGGGCATCTCACCGTCGGAGTCGGTGGCGGTCCTGTGGGCGCTGAGTGGTCCCGACCAATTCACCAAGCTCGTCTTCGACCGAGGTTGGACGCCGGCGCGCTACGAGGAATGGCTTGGCGATGCGCTGGTCAACACTCTTCTCGAACCGGCGCGGCAAAGCAGATCTGAACGAACCTGATCGCTGGTATTGCGACTGTTCGCGGCGTGCTTGGCAGACCTCCCAAGGAGGGCAGATCACACGAAGCGCGTGGCGAAATACCAGCGTCCACCCTCCGGATCACGCGCTGCATACTCCCGCTGTCCGTAGGGCTGGTCGGTTGGTGTGGAGTCGATGACCGCGCCGGCTCTTCGCGCCCGCTCGCAGTGAGCGTCCACATCATCGACCAGGACGACAACTCCTCCATGTTGCGCGGGCAGAGTGCTGGGCGACGCAAGCCCGTGTTCGGCGGTGACTCGGTGGAGCCAAATTACGCAATCCCGCAAGGCAACCTCGGCATGAACCGCTACGCCACGTTGATCTCGCTCGAGAGTTCCCTCCCCGAAGCCGAAGGCCTCCACCAAGAAGCTTTGAACGGCCTGGATGTCCTCATACACCAGCAGCGGAATGATTCTTTGCGCGTCCATACAACCTCCTTGACAGTCCTATCGAGTGAGCCGCCTAACAGCATTGGTGACCGCCCCGGGCGGATCAGGTCGGCGTGATGGTTTCGTCCCAGCTCTGAACGTCGGCGCCGTCGGGGTTGTCGTTCACGTAGTCGAAGGGCTGGATGAGCTCCCGCAACGCGAGCTCGTAGTGAAAAGTCCCGGCGTCCTTGGCCGTGCCGGCGATGGAGAACGAGGCGGTTTGGCCCGCCTTGAGGTCTCCGCAGTCGAACGCCGATTCATCGAGCGCGATCGTGCAGCCGCCCAGATCCGAGACCGTGTGGTGCTCGTACCACTTGTCCGCGGTCATGAAAACCAACCCGAGGTGGGGGATGGTGGGCCCGGTGTTGGTCAGCTTGACCACCAGCTGCGCCCGCCCTCCGACCGCGACGCTCTGCGTGGCGGAGGCGGTGATCGTGGCGGTGAGCCGCACCGGATCGGCTCAGGCGGCGAGCATGAGAGCAAGGGCAACCACGGCGCCTGGCTTCATCTCGAGCCCCTTTCCTCTTCTCCAGCCGATCCTTAAGCGATAGCTGAGCTCTGCGATGTAAGGACAGGCATATTCTGGGCGCCGTGATTGCAAACGCGACCCGCGTAACTCGGGGCTCCCGGCGCTCGTTTCAATCCCCGATGAAAAGGGGGTTGCTTACCATTGGTGCGCTGCTGGCCGTCGCCGGCTGCGCCGCGAACGGCCCGATAGCCGCTCACCACAGCCCGTCCCCCTCGGCGCCGGCGAGCTCCACGCCAATCGCTTCGCCCGGCTCCACGCCGACGCCAGACGCCGGCCCAACCCCAACCCCGGCTGCCTTGCCGAGCCCGCTCGCGGTGCCGCCCTGGGCCGCGATGAGCGCGAGCTGCTCGGCAGCCCCCGCCGCCCAGGAGGCGGTGGTGGTCATGCAGGGTTCGGCCAATCCGGTCCTGGCCGACACTTCCGACCCCCGTAACCCGCGCACCATCTGCACGTTCGGCGGCGGCAGCTGGCAGCCTCAGCTGGTGACCCAGACCACGGTGTCCTGGTACGCGTCCCAGGGCAACCCCGGCGCGGCGGGAACCAGCTTGATCGCCGCCATGGACCTGTTCACCGGCACCTCGACGGTCGCCGCCAGCTGGCAGGGCGGCGGATTCATGGACGGCCTCCACGCCTGGAGCCCAGACCGTGGCTTTCTCGCCTACGTGACCTCGGATGCGAGCGGGGTCAACCTCCACCTCCTGAGCGGCGGCGGCGATCGCGTGGTGGCCAGCATGGGCGCCGTCCCCGGGCGCGGCTTCAACCCCAGCGAGGACGACGAATTCCTCAGCTTCTCCCCCGACGGCGGGTATTTCGCCTTCGTCCAGACGTTCACGGGCTCGGGCGACCAGCTCCAGGTGAGGCGGACGACCGACGGCAGCATTGCCTACTCGCAGGCCTCCGGCACGATGGCCAGCTGGGGCAGCACGGGGAGCCGCCTGTACTTCCGCCAGCCCGGCAAGTCGGTGATCGATGTCTGGGATCCCAGCGCGGGCGTCACGCAGGCGATCGGGCAGCAGCTTTCATGGCTCCACCCGCAAGCCGACGCCGGTGACGACTACCTGGCCTTCACGGTTCGCGATTCGGCCGGCACGCCGCACGTCTGGCTGTACGGCCACGGCGGGCATGCCGGCGGCCAGCTGCCCAATGTTCGGTCATCGCCGGTGTTCCTCGACTCAACCGCCATCTTCTATGTCGAAGAAGCTCCGTGTGGCGCCAACTGCGGCATCGGCCCGGCCTGGCAGCCGGACGGTCACACCTTCACTTTTGACCTCGGCCGGCAGGCGGAGGACGCCTCGCGGATCAAACAGGTCTACGGCACCTGGCCCCGACCCGGCCAGACATGACAACTGGTTGGGGCTGGGATGCGATCATGGCCCCGACCGAGATGGAAGAGTCGCCGGCGCCGATCGAGCAGGTCACCGCGCAGCCAATTGAGCCCTACGACCCCCCGACGCGGGCGGTCGTGACCGACGCGCGGACTCCGGGCTTCATCCCTCGCGAGCGCCGGCTGTGGATCGCCGCCCTCGCCGCTGCCCTGCTGGTGACGGTCGCCGGGTTGGGGCTGCTCTACCTCGACGACACCGGCTACCAGAGCGCCGATCGGGCGCTGACGATGCAGAACGAGTCGCTGACCGGCCGGAACCAGAACCTCCAGGACCAGCTCAAGTCGACCCAGACCAACCTGACGGCCACGCTAGGCCAGCTGGCGACGGTCCGCGCGGAGCTCGAGCATCCACACCTGACCATCTGGAACGTGCCTCAGCAGGTGAAGGGGTCGTCGTGGTATCTCGCGGGCGGCGTTCCGGACACGTTTACCTACCACCTGAACGCCACCTCTAACGGTCCGATGTCGGTCAGCATCCTGACCCTGGAACAGTGGGCGAAGGCCATTGCCTGCGTCGACAGCGGGGCCGGCACGACGAACTACTGCATGCACCACAACGGCGCCGTCATCAGCTGGCTGAACGTGACGTCGGTCAGTTACGACTTCCACCTGGGTGAGGGCTGCGCGGATTACCTGTCGGTGTTCACCGCCGCCTCGAACGTCACGGTCACCCCCAACGTGAGCGTCACCTACAACCCGGCCTCATCCACGACCGGGGCCTGCGCCTGATCAGGTAGGTCACCTCCCAAGTCGCGGGGAGGTCCGCCCGCCACTCCGGCGGGCGCATCGGCAGGGGGGATCCGCTCTTCCCGTCTGGAGCCGCAGTCACTCCATGACACGCTCGGTAAAGTTAGGCTATCCTATCTTCTAAGATAGGCATGCCAGTGATGGAAATTAGGGAGCCCTAGGTCCGGTGGTCGAGCAGATCGAGCGCCGCAGCGCCTTCACGCGTGCCCAGGAGGACTACCTCAAAGCCCTTTATCACCTCCACGGCGACCAGAGGCCGGTGCCGACCCGCGACCTCGCCCAGCGCCTCGGTATCTCCTCGCCCAGCGTGAGCGAGATGGTGACCCGCCTCACGGCGCAGGGCCTGGTCGAGCACGACCGCTACCGCGGCCAGCAGCTGACCCGTGAGGGCCGCAAGGTCGCCCTCGAGCTCGTCCGCCACCATCGCCTGCTCGAGATGTTCCTCGTCCAGGTGCTCGGCTACAGCTGGGATGAGGTCCACGACGAGGCCGAGCGGCTGGAGCACGTCATCTCGGAGCGCATGGAGCAGCGGATCTTCGAGCTGCTCGGCCGCCCTGAGCTGGACCCCCACGGCCACGCCATCCCGACCCTGGGAGGCAAGGTCCGATCCCTCAGCGACCGCCCTCTCAGCGAATGCCACGGCGGTGAGAAGGTGGTCGTGCAAGGCGTCTCCGACGACGACCCCGTCAAGCTGCGCGAGCTGGAACGCCGCGGCCTGACCCCCGGCGCCGGGGTCGAGGTGCTGGCGGCCAGCGAGTTCGAGGGTCCGATCGAGGTGCGCCTCAAAGGCCGGCGGGCGAACGTCCCGCTCGGCCTGGCGAAAGCCGTCTTCGTCGAGGGCCGGCGCGACCTTGGCCGTTAAGGCAGAAAAGCCCGTAACCATCAGCGAGCCGCCCGGCAAGCCGCCGGTCGAAGCGGCGGTCGTCGCGCTGCCGGGCGAGGAGCGAGTCCTCCGTGCGGCGGAAAGAGCCATCAATGGCGAGACGCGCGGCCTGCGGGCGCTGGCCCCGTTTCTGGGACCGGCATTCGTCGCCGCGGTCGCTTACGTCGATCCGGGCAACTTCGCCACCAACATCTCCGGCGGCGCGCAGTACGGCTACATGCTGCTCTGGGTCGTGCTCGCGGCCAACCTCATGGCGATGCTCGTCCAGTCGATGAGCGCCAAGCTCGGCATCGCGACCGGGCTCAACCTCGCCGAGGTCTGCCGCCAGAAGTTTCCCCGTTCAGCCGTGTTCGGCCTCTGGGTTCAGGCCGAGGTCATCGCCATGGCCACGGACCTGGCGGAGTTCATCGGCGCCGCGATCGGGATCCACCTGCTCTTTCCGGGCGTCCCCCTCCTGTTCGCCGGCGTCATCACCGCCTTCGCCGCGTTCGGCCTCCTCGCCGTCCAATCGCGCGGATTCCGCGGCTTCGAGGCCGTCATCACCGCCCTCGTCGGGGTCATCGTCGCCGCTTTCGCGTTCGAGGTGGTTCTCGCCCGGCCTTCGCTCGGCGGAGTCGCGGCCGGGCTGTTGACACCCCGGTTCGACGGCACCGAAAGCGTTCTGCTGGGGGCGGGGATCCTCGGCGCCACGGTGATGCCTCACGTCATCTATCTGCACTCGGCGTTGACGCAGCGGCGGGTGGTCGGCGCTTCGGAGGCGGAGCAGCGAAAGATCTTCGCCTTCGAGAGATGGGATGTGGTGATCGCGATGGGCGTCGCCGGCCTGGTCAACATCGCCATGCTCACCATCGCCGCCGCCGCCTTCCACGGGCGCAACATCGGCCCGCTCCAGAGCCTCGATCAGGCCTTCGCGGCCCTGGGCGTAACGCTCGGCCACGGCGCGGACATCTTTTTCGGACTCGGGCTGCTGGCCAGCGGCCTGTCCTCGTCGTCTGTCGGCACGCTCGCCGGGCAGGTGGTCATGCAGGGGTTCATCCACCGCCGGATTCCACTGTTCCTGCGGCGTGCGCTCACGATGGCGCCGGCGCTGATCGTCATCGCCATCGGGCTTGATCCGTCGCGGGCTCTGGTGCTCAGCCAGGTCGTCCTGTCGTTCGGCATCCCGTTCGCCCTCATCCCGCTGCTGCTGTTCTGCCGCGACCGCCGGCTCATGGGCACTCTGGTCAACCGACCGGCGACGACAGCCATAGCCACGGCGGTGGTGACGATCATCGTGACCCTCAACGTTTTCCTCCTGTACCTGCTGACCAGCGGCAGATAAGGCCGACAATCGGGCTGTGAAGCTCGGGGTCAGCGTCGGTTATTGGGGGTTCGGGCTGACCGCGGCGCATCAGCTCGAGGTGGCTCAGACCGCCGAGGAGCTCGGTTACGACTCCGTCTGGACGGCGGAGGCGTACGGCTCCGACGCCGCCACCGTCCTCGCGTGGCTGGCGGCCGGCACGAGCCGCATCAAGCTCGGCTCCGGCATCTTCCAGATCCCGGCGCGAAGCGCCGCGATGACCGCGATGACCGCCGCCACCATCGACCAGCTCTCAGGCGGCCGCTTCCTGCTCGGCCTGGGCACGTCCGGCCCGCAGGTGTCGGAGGGGTGGCACGGCGTCAGGTTCGCCAGGCAGCTCCAGCGCACTCGTGAATACGTGGCCGTGGTCCGCATGGCCCTCGCGCACCAGAAGGTCGAGTTCCACGGCGAGACCATCGAGCTTCCGCTCCCGGACGGTCCGGGCAAGGTGCTCAAGCTGACCATCCGGCCGGTGCAGCAGCGAATCCCGATTTACCTGGCTGTGCTCGGGCCCAAGAACGTGGCGCTCGCCGGCGAGATCGCGGACGGCTGGCTGCCGGTGTTCTTCTCGCCCGAGCACGCTGCCTCCCTCCGAGCCCCGCTCGAGGAGGGCGCGGCTCGAGACGGACGGTCGCTCGCGGATTTCAGGATCTGTCCGACCGTCAACGTGATGATCAGCGACGATGCGGAGGCGGCCCGCAACGCCATCCGGCCGGTGCTCGCTCTTTACATCGGCGGCATGGGCTCGAGGGAGCAGAACTTCTACAACCGCCTGGTTTCCGCCTATGGATTCGAACGGGCGGCGCGGGAGGTGCAGGAGCTGTACCTGGCGGGCCGGAAGAGCGAGGCGATGCTGGCGCTGCCCGACGACCTCATCGACGCCGTGAGCATCGCGGGCTCGAGGCAGAGGGCGAAGGAAAGGCTCCGAGCCTTCCGCGACGTGGGCATCGATACGCTGATCGTCTCTCCGATGGCCATCGACAACGAAGAACGGAAGGAGCAGTTACGACTGGTGGCGGAGCTTGCGCGAGAGTAGCTCGAACCAGCCGCCGCCGCTCGTCGGCTACAACCTCCTCGCCGCCGACGCTCCGCTGCGCGAGGGCCTCGAGCGCGAGGGCGCCGCCTGGGCGCACGACCTCGTCTTCGACCTGGGCCGGCTGGCGGGGACCCAGGCGGCCATCGACTGGGGTTTCCAGGCCAACGAGAACCCGCCGAAGCTGCGCACCCACGACAGGTTCGGCGATCGGATCGATGAGGTGGAGTGCCATCCCTCCTGGCATCGATTGTTGGAGGTCGCCATCGGGCACGGGCTGCATGCGCTGCCGTGGCGCGAGCCTCGGCCCGGCGCGCATGCGGCTCGCGCCGCCGCCTTCTACATCTGGTCGCAGGTCGAAGGCGGCCACGGGTGTCCCGTGTCGATGACCTACGCCGCCGTGCCGGCGCTGCGCCACCAGCCGGAGCTTGCGGCCCAGTGGGAACCGCTCCTCACCACGCTCGACTACGACCCCGGCCTGAGGCCCGCCGCCACCAAGCGAGGCGCGCTCTTCGGCATGGCCATGACCGAGAGGCAGGGCGGTTCCGACGTTCGCGCCAACACGACGCGCGCCGTCCCCGTCGCATCGGGAGGCCCTGGCGCCGAGCACGTCATCACCGGCCACAAGTGGTTCTGCTCGGCGCCTATGTGCGACGGATTTCTGATCCTGGCCCAGGCTCCGGGCGGGCTGTCGTGCTTCATGCTCCCGCGCGTCCTGGCCGACGGCAGCCGCAATCGCTTGCACATCCAGCGGTTGAAGGACAAGCTCGGCAACCGCTCCAACGCGTCAGCGGAGATCGAGCTCGACGGCGCCTGGGCGGTGATGGTCGGCGAAGAGGGGAGAGGGGTGAGGACGATCATCGACATGGTCAACCACACGCGCCTCGACTGCGTCATCGGCTCGGCGGCGCTGATGCGACAGGCGGTGGCCCAGGCCACACATCACTCCGCCCACCGCCGGGCATTCGGACGGCTGCTGAGCGAGCAGCCGTTGATGGTCAACGTGCTTGCCGACCTCGCCGTGGAATCCGAGGCGGCCACCATCCTGATGATGCGGCTCGCCGGCGCCTTCGACCGGGCCTCGGATTCCGCGGAGGCGCGCTTCAGGCGCCTGGCGCTGCCGGTCGCCAAGTACTGGACCTGCAAGCGCGCCGTCGCGGTCGTCGCCGAAGCGCTCGAATGCCTTGGCGGCAACGGCTACGTCGAAGAGTCGATCATGCCGCGCCTCTACCGCGAGTCCCCGCTCAACTCGATCTGGGAGGGATCCGGCAACGTGAACGCGCTGGACGTGTTGCGCGCCATGACGCGGGAAGCGGATTCACTCTCAGCCTTCCTCGCCGAGGTCGAAACCGCGCGCGGCTCTGACGCCAGATTCGACCGATCGGTGGACGACCTGAAACGCGACCTGTCGAACGCAGCGGAGGCCGAGGCTCGCGCCCGCCGAATCGTCGAGCTCATGGCCCTCGTGCTCCAGGCCTCGCTGCTGCTGCGCCACGGCGACCCCGCGGTCGCTGAGACCTTCTGCGCCTCGCGCCTGGGGGGTGATTGGGGCCGTACATTGGGCACTCTGCGGCCCGGTTCGCAGCTCGCCGGGATCGTCCAGCGCCACCGGCCGCCGATCGCTTGAGTGATCGTGCGCACAGCGGCGGGAGGCTCGTTTCCCGTTACATCGTCCTGGTGAGGACCGGGGCGATCGCAGACGGCTGGCGCGACTCTCCAGTCTCGGCGATCTCGCCGCACGAGCTCGTGATGGTGACGGACTTCGACGGCACGCTCGCCGAGATCGTGCCCGATCCAGCCCGTGCGGTGGCTTTGCCGGCGGCGTTGAACGCCCTTGGCCGCCTCGTGCGGCGGATCGGCAAAGTCATCGTCCTCAGCAGCCGCGCGCCTGCCGAGCTCGAGGGGCTTGTGCCGGTTCCTGGATTGCGGCTGATCGGCGACAGCGGCCGCGCCCTGCCGCGGCCGGCTCAAAAGCGCGCGCTGGCGCGGTTCAACGCCGAGGCGGCGAGTCTCCTGGCCGCAATCCCGGGGGCGTGGCTCGAGATCAAGCCCGCCAGCAGCGCCGTGCATTTCCGCAACACCGACCGGGGCGGGGACGAGGTGCTGGGGGTGATGCGCCCGCTGCTGGCTTCAACCCGCCTCGCGGCGGCGATCGGGCGCAAAGTGCTCGAGGTCCACTTGCCCGAAGCCGGCAAGGGCAGCACGCTCACGGCTCTGCTGGCGGAAATGAACCCCGGCGGCGTGGTTTGCTTCGGCGATGACGAGAACGACCGCTCGCTGTTCGAGGTGGCCGGCCGGCTCGCCATCCCTCACATGTGTGTCGGGGTGGATTCGGCCGAAGCCCCGCCCGGCCTGTTCGATCGCTGCGACCTGGTCGTCTCAGGCCCCGAGGAAGTGGCCGCCCTCATGAACCTGATAGCGGACTGGGCCGCGACACCAGGTCCCGCAGGTCCTGCACCTGGCCGCTGATCCACCTCGCGATGTCGTTGGTGCGCACGACCTCTCGCGCCTCTTCGTTCAGCCGATGCCGGTCCTCCTGGGCCATCGTCAGCCCGGCGAACATCGCGGCGGCGGTGGCCTCGACGTCGAACGGGTTGATCGAAAGCACGTGCCCGCGCAGCTCCTCATGCGCGCCGGCGTTCTCGGAAAGCACGATCACGCCGTCTGAGTGGTTGACGAGGGCGCCCTCCTTGACCACCAGGTTCAGCCCGTCGTAAACGGGGTTGACCAGCAGCACGTCGAAGTTCTTCATGGCGGCGATGGCCTTGCGCTCGCTCTCACCGATCTCGAGGCGGACCGGCGTCCACTCCTCCGTACCGAATTCACCGTTGATGCGCCCCGCCGCCTGCCGGATCTGCCGCAGATAGCGGCTGTAGACCGCGACGTCCTGCCGCGATGGCTGCAGGAAGGCCCAAAACTGAACCTCGCCGCGCAGCTCCGGGTGATAGCGCAGGAGCTTCTCGTACGCGATGAATCCGCGAACGATGTTCTTGGACGGATCCGTGCGGTCGACGCGCACGATGAGGCGCGGCGGCCGCCACGAGGCCAGCTCTTGCTCCTGGCGCTTGACCCCGCGCGAGGCGGCCAGCCGGGTGGTCGACTGAACGTCGATCGAGATCGGGTAGTGGCGGGCGTAGATCACCCGGCCGCCGGTGAGCACCGCGCGCTCGTGCTCGTCGACCTGCAGGCCGGCGTTCGCCTCACAGGTGATAAGAAAGTTGCGCACGTCAAGGCTGGACTGGAAGGCGACGATGTCGCTGCCGAGGATGCCGTCGAGAATGGCGTCGCGCATCTGCTTCGGCAGCACCTTCCAGTACTGGGGGGTCGGCCAAGGCACGTGCACGAAGTGCTGGATGAGCGCCGACGGGAGGCTCTCCCTCACCAGTCGCGGCACCAGATAGAGCTGGTAGTCGTGGACGAGGACCAGCGGCCGTGACGGCGCCGCGCGGGCGACCTCGACCACCTTGGCCGCCATCTGCCGGTTGACCTCGACGTAGCCGTCCGTCCAGGCCTGGTGGATGCGCTCGTCGATGACGGGCTCGTTGCCGAGGTCCCACAGGTAGTGCTGGATAAACCACAGCACCGGATTGGCGATCACCGAGTAGTACATGTCGTACTGCGCCTGGGTCGGCATCGCGTAGTGCAGGCGGCCGGTGGAATGCAGCAGCGGGACGGTGAACGCGCCGCCCTGCCGGGAGGCAAGCTCACGCTCGGCCTGGTTGCGCGCGCACGCCACCCAGTCGGCGCCGATCGCCTCGGCCAGCGTGAGCAGTCCTGTGATCACCCCGCCGGCGCCGCGCCTGAATCCACCTTCCGGCTTGGGCTCATGCGGCGCCCGGTTGCTCACGAGGATGGGCGAGTAGTCGGGCAGAGTGCGCGCCACGTATGCGCGCAGCGACGAGCCGCGCTTGGCGTCCATGCGCTCACCCACGATCAGCGGAGCGTGGTCGCCTTCGCCAGCGCGGAGCGGTCGATGGGGACCTCTCGCAATCGGATGCCGGTGGCTCGCGCCAGCGCGTTGGCGAGCGCGGCGGCCCCCGGCACCGCCGGCGGTTCGCCGACTCCCTTGGCCCCCAGCGGTCCGCCCGGCGAGGTCACCTCGATCAGGCGCACGTCGATGTCCGGCAGCTGGTCCGCCGTCGGCACCTCGTAGTCGAGAAAGCTGGCGGTGCGCAGCTGGCCCTCACCGTCGTAGACGAGCTGCTCGCCCATTGCCCGGCCCAAGGACTGTGCCGCGCCGCCGTGGATCTGACCTTCGATCTCGGGTGGATTGATGGCGCGCCCGACATCCTGGATCGCCGCATAGCCGGTGAGCTGGAAGTCGCCGGTTTCGGCGTCCGTCCGAACGCGAGCGATATGGACCGTGAACATCGGAGATGCAGTCTGCACCGCAGAGCGGCCGGCGGCGTGGATCGGCTTGTGGCGGCCCATGAACTCGTTGCTGACCTCGACCAGCCGGGTGATCTCGACGAAACGGTCCGGCACGCCCTTCACCATCACCCGGCCGTCGACGATGTCCAGGTCCTCCGGCGCCGCTTCCAGCTCCTCGGTCGCGATCTCGAGCAGCTGGCGCCTGGCCTCGAGCGCCGCCTCGTAAACCGCTCCCCCGACGCTGTACGTGACCTGGCTGCCGGCCGCCATCGGGCCGGGCGGCGCCACCCCGGTCTCGCCGACCTCCACCCGCACTTGGTCCACAGGCACGCCGAAGGCCTCGGCGGCGATCATCGCCAGGCCGGTGGACGAGCCGCTGACGTCCGGCGACCCGACCAGAACCGACACGGTGCCGTCCGGCTCGACGCGGCACCCCGCCGCCGCGGGCGAGCGCGCGCCGCCCCACGAACCCAGGGCGACGCCCACGCCCTCACCGGCGGCGACGGGCGCCGCATACAGCGGATGGCGCCGCGCCTCCTCGAGGCATTCGACCATGGCGATCCGCGGCCACGGCTTTTCCTCGGCATCCGGGTCGCCTTCGCGGGAAGCGTTGCGCAGGCGCAGCTCGACCGGGTCGATGTCGAGCCTGATCGCCAGCTCGTCCATCGCCGACTCCAGCGCGAAATAGGCCTGCGGCCCACCGGGGGCGCGATACGCGTCGACCGGCGTCTTGTTGGTGGCCACCTCGTAACCGGTGATGTCGAAATTGGGGATGCGATAGGTGCCTCCCAAGAACGCGCCGGTGATGCCTGAGTGCCACCCGCCGGTGGCCCCGTTGTCGTAGTGGTAATGCGCGCGCAGGGCGACGAGCGCGCCTTCGCGCGTGGCGCCCAGCTCGATGTCGAAGCGCGCCGCCGGCGCCGGCCTGCCGACCAGGAACTCCTGCTGCCGGGTCAGCGCCAGCCGGAGCGTGCGTCCGGTCCGCCGGGCGAGCAAGGCGAGGAGCGTCTCCAGCAGCATCACCTTGCCGCCGAACCCGCCCCCGACCGGCATGGGAACGACTCGCACCCGGTGGTGCGGAACGTCGAGCGCCTTGGCGATCTCGTCGCGGACGAAGAACGGTCCCTGGGTCGGGGCCCAGATCGTGACCCCGCCGTCCGGTTCCGGCCGGACGACCGAGACGTGCGGCTCCATGAACCCCTGGTGCACACCGGCCAGGCGATAGGTCCCCTTGACGACGACACCGGCGCTCGCGAGCGCCGCGCTCGCGTCGCCGCGCCGGTACGAGGCCACGTCGCTGACGTTGCGCGGCCGTCCCGCCGGCTTCGATTCGGCGCTGGTGGCGGCGCCGTGCATGGACGCGTCGCCGGAGCCGGCCTCGTCCGCGTCCAGCACCTGTGGGGCGCCATCCTCCATCGCCCGCTCGGGATCGATGGCCGCGGGCAAGGACTCGTAATCGACCTCGATGAGACCGGTCGCATCCCATGCCGCCGCCTCGCTGCCGGCGATGACCGCCGCCACCGGCTGGCCGGCGAAGAAGACCCGGTCGACGGCCAGCGGCTTGTCCGGGCCGGCGGCCTTCACCTCCGGCAGGTCGGCGCCGGTGACGATGTCGAAGACTCCTGGCGCCGAGCGTGCGGCGCCGGTGTCGACGCCTCGAATGCGGGCGCTCGGAAGCTGGCTCAGCACCAGCTGGACGTGCAGCAAGCCGGCCAGGTCGAGATCGGCCGTGAACCGGGTCGAGCCGGCCACCTTCTCGCCGCCCTCCTGCCGCCGCGCGCCCCGGCCGATCATGCCCACCGGCCGATCATGCCATGAGCCGCCAGACGGCACCGGTAGACAATCCGGGGTAAGCAGGCCCACAATGGTGGGCGGAGTAAGAGGCGGGCCACGCGGTCCGCCACCCCCCGTCGGCGCGCTCTCGCCCCGGTCGCCGCGAAGACCACCGGGAAGAAGACGAGGGGAAGAGGCCGTGGCCTCAAGCTTTTCGACCTAGGGGGAAGCTATGACTCCAACCTCGTTACGGTTCCTGAAGGCCCTGTGTGTGGGGGGCGTATCCAGCCTGGTGCTGGGCGCGTGTGGCGGGGGAGGCGGCACCAGCACGACCTTGGCCGCCGACCAGACGCTGACCTTCCCGATCCTGGCCGACTTCGGCACCCTGGACCCGGCCATCGCCGACGCCGAGAACGACACAGAGATCTCCCAGAACATGTTCGACGGGTTGGTCAAGTTCGATGAGAACCTCAACATCGTTCCCGACATCGCGACCTCCGTGCCGACGGCATCTTCTGACGGCCTGACCTACACGTTCAACCTGCGGCACGACGTGACGTTCTCCAACGGAGACAAGGTCACGTCCAAGGACGTCCTCTATTCGTGGAACCGCGCCGCCGCCATGCAGGGCGCGTACGCCACGAACCTTTCCGCAATCGTCGGCTACGACAAGGTTTCTCAGAACCAGGCTTCGGGCGCCGCGCTCGAGGCGCTGCTTGAGAAGAACGACCCGTCCGTCACGATGAGCGGCCTGACCGCGACCGACCCGTACACGGTTCAGGTGAAGCTCGCCACCCCCGCAGGTTGGTTCCTCACCGCGATCGCGCTGGCCGGAACGACCGGCGACATCGTCGACCAGAACGCTGTCAAGCAGGACTTTGACAACTGGTGGACCAACCCGGCGACCGCCATCGGCACCGGGCCCTTCAAGATGACCGCTCGCGTGCCCAAGCAGTCGGTCGACTTCGTCGCCGTCGACAACTGGTGGGGTTCACCGAAGCCAACCCTGAAGAAGGTCCACCTCGACGTCTCGGTCGCCGACGCATCGACCGCCATCACCAAGTACGAGCAGGGCGGATACGACATCGTCGGCTACGGCGGTTACAGCACCCTCCCGGTTGCCGACATCCTCCGCATCAAGGGCTCGAGCAGCGAGAGCGGCCAGCTCCTGCTGCACCCCAAGGTGAGGACCTACTGGGTCAGCTTCAACATGGTCCACGACGCCAAGCGAGTGGCCGGCGGTCCGTTCCTCCTTGCTGACGGACAGAACGCCCACGACCTTCGCCTCGCTTTCGCCCTGGCAATCGACAAGACCAAGCTGGTCCAGGTCGTGTGCCAGAACATCGTCTGCACGCAGGCGACCGGCGGTTTGATCCCACCGACTCTGGTCGGCTACATGGGTGACAACCAGGACCCGCTCGCCAAGTTCGACGCCGCCAAGGCCAAGCAGCTGCTCCAGGGCGCCGACCCGACGGGCAGCAAGACCAAAGGTCTGACCTACACCTACGACCCTGAGAACCCGCTCAACAAGGCGGCGGCCGAGTTCATGCAGTCGCAGTGGCAGGACAACCTGGGCGTCCACGTGGACCTCCAGCCTGTTTCGCACTCGCAGTTCATCAAGGGACGCCTCAAGGGGCAGTACGCGATGTCCCGCGACGGCTGGCAGGCCGACTACAACCACCCCCAGGACTGGTTCGACAACCTCTGGGGCAAGATCGTCGGCTGCCCCGACTCGAGCTGCACCAGCGGCTACGACACCCAGGCATATGACGACCTGCTGGCCAAGGCCGACGCGGAGCCTCTCAGCTCGGCCCTCGCCGACTACAAGAAGCTCAACCAGATGCTCATCGACGACGTCACTTACATCCCGCTCTACTACACCGTCGGCTCCTTCCTCATCAAGCCGTATGTGAAGGGCGCCGGTTCCAACAGCTTCTTCGACCACTACTGGAACGAGATCCAGATCCAGACGCACTAACCACGGACAGTCAGGAGGGCGCCCGCGCTTTGCGGGCGCCCTCTGTTGTTTCGGCGACAATTGGAGTGAAGTGCTGACACGCGGCACGCTGGTCTATATCAGTCAGCGCCTGGTGCTGATCGCCCTGGCGGTCCTCGGCGTGTCGTCGGTCGTCTTTCTCGCCATCCACCGCCTGCCGGGCGATGCGCTCTTCAGCGAGCATCTCCACGGCACGCAGTACGAGCTGCTGCTCCACCACTACGGTCTCGACCGGCCGCTGTGGCAGCAGTACACGAGCTTTGTGACGGGCATGTTCCTGCACGGCGACCTCGGCGAATCGCTCGTCAACCGCGGCGTTCCGATCACTCCTTTGGTCGTGCGCGAGATGACCGTCAGCGCAGAGGTCGGCCTGATCGCGCTGATCTTCACCGTCGGCTTGGGCATGTTGCTGGGCGTGGTCGCCGCGGTGCGCCAGAACACCTGGGTCGACTACGTGCTCAGCACCACCTCGGTGATCGGCTACAGCATGCCGAACTTCGTCATCGCCACCTTCCTCATCCTCGTCTTTGCGGTCTGGCTGGACAACCTCACCCAGTCCGCCTTCTACTTCCAGATCGGGTGGACCGGCCGGTTCGGCACCATCGGTGAGATCTGGCTTCCGGCCTTCGCTCTGGGCTTTCCGTACGCGAGCATCGTCGCGCGGCTGACGCGCGCGAGCATGCTCGAGGTCATCCGGCAGGACTACATCCGCACCGCCCGCGCCAAGGGCTTGCGCGAGACGGTGATCATGGCCCGGCACGCATTGCGAAACGCCCTGATCCCCGTGATCACCATCCTTGGGCCGCTGGTCATCGGGATCATCACCGGTGGAGTCGTCATCGAAAACATCTTTGGGATCCCGGGCCTGGGCAAGGAGTTCGCGACCAGCATCCTCAACCGCGACTACAACATCGTCATCGGCGTCTTCACCGGCTACGCGGCATTGGTGGGCCTGGCCAACCTCGGGGTCGACCTCCTGTACGTCGTGATCGATCCCAGGATCCGCTACTGATGGCGACCGCCGCGGCAGTCATCACCAAGCCGGTCAGTCCGGCACAGGCGAGCCTGTGGACCGATGCGTGGCGGCGGCTGCGCCGAAACCGCCTCGCGCTGGGCGGCGGTGTGTTCCTCGTCTTCCTCGTCGCGGTGGCGGTGCTGGCCCTGTTCTACACGCCATACCGGATGTCGGAAGTCGGGACGACGATCCCATACACCGGACCCAACTCCCATCAGCTCCTGGGCGCTGACGCTTTGGGTCGCGACATCCTCAGCCGGGTCATGGTCGGGGCGCAGATCTCGCTCGTCGTCGGGGTCGGCACGCAGCTCGTGGTCCTGGCGGTCGGCGTCCCCATCGGGCTGATCGCGGGGTATTTCAGAGGTTGGCTCGACCAGGTCGTGACCTTCGTCATCAACCTCTTCTACGGGATCCCGGATCTGCTGGTGGCGCTGGTCCTGGTGTTCTTGCTCGGCCCCAGCCTCACGAACATCATCATCGCCATCGCCGTCACGCGCTGGATGGACATGGCTCGGCTGGTGCGCGGTCAGACTCTTGCCCTCCGCGAGCGAGAGTTTGTCGAGGCGGCGCGCGCGAGCGGCGCCAAGCCGTTCAGGATCCTCGCCGGCCACATCTTCCCGAACGCGCTCGGCCCGATCATCGTCCAGGCGACGTTTGGCGTCCCGGCGGCGATTCTCTTCGAGGCCTTCCTCAGCTTTCTCGGCCTCGGCGTCCCGCCCCCGCAGCCGTCGTGGGGATCGATGGCGGCTGACGGCATCGCGGCCATGCGCATCGCGCCCCACATCGTGATCGCACCCTCGATCGCGCTCTCGCTCACCCTGATGGCGTTCAACTTCCTGGGCGACGGACTTCGCGACGCCCTCGACCCACGCTCGAGGCGCTGATCCCGAACATGACCGCACCCATCCTCCAGGTACGCGACCTGCGCACGCAGTTCCTCACCGACGGCGGCATCGTCACCGCCGTCGACGGGGTGAGCTTCGACCTCCGTCAGGGTGAAAGCCTTGGCATCGTCGGCGAGTCGGGCAGCGGCAAATCGGTGACCGCCCTTTCGCTCCTCAGGCTGGTTCCGGATCCAGGCCAGGTGGTGGGGGGCCAGGTCCTGTTTCGCGACCAGGACCTGCTGCAGCTGAGCGACGAGGAGATCCGCGAGATCCGCGGCCGTGACATCGCGATGATCTTCCAGGACCCGCAGAGCTCACTCAACCCGGTGCTGCGCACGGGCTTCCAGATCGACGAGGCGATGCTCGCTCACAACGTCGCCACCCCAAAGAAGGCCCGCTCACGAACGATCGAGCTCCTGAGAAAGGTGCGCATCCCGGCGCCGGAAACGCGCGCCAAGGATTTCCCGCACCAGCTCAGCGGCGGCATGCGCCAGCGCGCGATGATCGCCATGGGCCTCGCCAACACGCCGTCGATCCTCATCGCGGATGAGCCGACGACCGCGCTCGATGTCACGGTGCAGGCGCAGATCCTCGAGCTGCTCGCCGACCTCAACCGCGAACTCGGCACCGCCATCGTCATGATCACCCACAACATGGGCGTCGTCGCCGGGCTCTGCTCGCGAGTGATCGTGATGTATGCCGGCCAGATCGTCGAGCAGGGCCCGGTCGATCAGATCTTCGAAAACCCACAGCACCCCTACACCTGGTCGCTGCTGCGCTCCATCCCGCGTGTCGACGCGCTTCGCCACGAGCGCCTGCGATCGATCGAGGGCATCGCGCCCGACCTGCTGCGCCCGCCGTCCGGCTGCCGATTTCACCCTCGCTGCCCATTTCGCGTCGAGAAGTGCTTCACCGACGAGCCGCAGCTCAAAGAGATCGGCCCGGATCAGCAGGCGGCGTGCTGGGTGACCATGGACCGGGCGCGCAAGGAGATGGGCGCTGACGAGCTCGTCGACATCAAGCCGGGCGCCGCGTCCGGGGTCCGCCCCGGACAGGCCGACTGATGGCGGAGCCGGCGCGCCGTGAGGAGCAGGCGCCCATGACAGCGGGCGCCAGGGCGCTGGTCCGCGTCGAGAACGTGGTCAAGCACTTTCCGGCCGGAATCGGCACGACCGTCAGGGCCGTCGACGGGGTGAGCTTCGAGATCCGCGAGGGCGAGACGCTCGGCCTGGTGGGCGAGTCGGGCTGTGGCAAATCGACCTTGGCGCGGCTGGTCACGCAGCTCATCCCCCTCACCTCGGGAAAGATCTTCATCGACGACGTCGAGGTGACCCGGCTGCGGGGTGAGAAGCTGCGCCAGCACCGCCGGCAGATGCAGATGATCTTCCAGGACCCGTTTGCGTCGCTCGACCCGAGGATGACCGTCGGAGACATCATCGCCGAGCCCCTCGACAACTTCGGCGTGATGCGCGGCAGAGGGCGCAATCAACGCGTCCAGGAGCTGCTGAAGACGGTGGGCCTGAATCCGAACTTCAACAACCGCTACCCGCACGAGTTCTCCGGCGGCCAGCGGCAGCGCATCGGCATCGCGCGGGCGCTGGCGCTCAACCCGCGCCTGGTGGTTTGCGACGAGGCGATATCCGCTCTCGACGTCTCGATCCAGGCGCAGATCGTCAACCTGCTCGAGGACCTGCAGCGGGAGTTCAAGCTGACCTACCTGTTCATCGCCCACGACCTCTCGGTGGTGCGTCACATCAGCGATCGGGTGATGGTGATGTACCTCGGCAAGATCGTGGAGGTGGCCGACAGCGTCGGGACCTACAGCACTCCCAAGCACCCGTACACCAAGGCGCTGCTCTCCGCGATCCCGGTGCCCGACCCGCGGATCCAGCGCGGGCGCCGGCTCGTCGAGCTGTCGGGCGAGATCCCGTCGCCGATCAACCCCCCGTCAGGCTGCCGCTTCCACACGCGCTGCCCGATCGCGCGGCTCCCGACGCCCTGCGCGGAGATCGAGCCGCCGTTGGAGGAAAAGCTGCGAGACCATCTGGCAGCCTGCCACTTCTCCCAGGACGTCTGAGGGGAGCAGTACCGGAGAGAGGTCAGGGCGAAAGCCTGAGCCTGCGTCAGCGCTGGAGAATGCGCGCGTTCGTCCAGAAGAAGTCGTATAGCGCGTTGCCCCCGACTCCCTTGACGTACGGGTGCACGAGGTACTGCTGCTCTCCGTAGACCAGCGGGGCGAACACCGAGTCGTTGATGAGCATGTGGCCGGCGGTCTCGTAGTCGACCAGGGTCTTGCTCAACCGCCCCTCATCGGCGCCCGCGATCACCTTGTCCAGGTTCGGGTTCGAGTAGCAAGAGCCCGATGAGCTCGCGCCGCTGACGAACAGGTAGTCGAACCAATTCTGCGGGTGGTCGTAGTCCGCGCTCCAGCTCTGCCGAAACATCGCGTACGCGCATCTCCCGTTGCGGTCGTCGAAGAACGTCTTACGGTCCATCTCCACGCATTGCACCGTCACGCCAAGGTTCCTCTTCCACTGCGCGACGAGGTGGTCGCACACGGCCTTGTTGAACGGGTTGGTGTCGTAGGTGTAGGTGAGTCCTCTGACCTTCGATCCGTTGGGGTCCCATGCCTGGTACTCGGCTTTGGCCGCGGCCGCATCGAACTTCACATTCGAATCGGTGCCGTCGCCCAGGTACCCCTGCAAGCCTTTGCTGATCAGGCCGCCGGTCGCGGTGACGCAGGCCGTGCGCTGGTTGCACACCGCGTCGGCCAGGGCGGTGCGGTCGATGGCGGCGCTGAACGCGTGGCGCCCGGCCCGCCCGGGTTCGATGCCGGCAAAAGGTCCGCTCTTCAGGTTGAATCCGACCCAGAAGGTGAGCCCGGTCGAGACCAGGTCGAGCTGGTCCTTCAGCTTGGCGTCCGACATGTAACGTGTCGCGGCCGCCGGCGACAGGCCCTGGCGGGCGTAGCCGATGAGGCTGAAGACGCCTGACTCGTACTGCGAGACCTGGGCGCTCTGATCCGCGAGCACCTCGATATGGACATGCGTGATGGCCCCTGTCCTCCCGCCGTACCAAACCTGCACCGGCGCGAAATCCATCGACTGGCCCGGCGCCCGGGAGGTCATTCGAAACGGCCCGCTGCCGATCAGCGTCTCCGGCCTGGTGGACCACGCATCTTCGCCGGCGCCGGCGACGACCTTCTGGTCGACCACCCAGAACGGCCACAGCGCGACCTCGGTGATCCAGTAGCCCGCCCGCCTGCTCAGGGTGGAGGTGAATGTGTAGTCGTCGACCTTGGCGAGCCCACTGAGCTGGCCGGTCCTGCCCTCCGCGACGGCTTCGTAGCCCGTGACGAGGTTGAAGAGTCCCGCGTAGTCGCCCTGCTTCGCCGCGGCGCGGTTCCAGCTGTAAATGAAGTCGCCGGCGGTGATGGGGTCGCCGTTGGAGAAGTGGGCGTCGTGCCGCAGATGAAAGGTGTACGTCAGGCCGTCGGCGGAGACGTCCGGCAGCCCGACCGCGAGGTCGGGCACCTCGCCGAGCCGCGAATCGAACCTATACAGGCCGGAGAAGACATTGCGGAACACGTCGACGTCGGTGGGGCTCGACATGAGGGCCGGATCGAGATCGGCGACATCCTGGGCGATGGGAAAGCTCAGGGTCTGATCGGCCGCCAGGACTTCGGGGGGCGGCGGGTTGCCACCACCGGGCGTGCAGGCTACTACCGCGATGCATGCGGCCAGCGCGGGGACCAAGGCACGTAACGCCGGAGCCCGGGGGGCAGTCACCCGAGGAAGGCTACCGCACGCGTCGTCGATCTTCTCCGGTGGGGCACTGCCCGGAATTGGGACAATCTCTACCTGGTAGCTGCCGGCGTAGCTCAGCTTGGTTAGAGCAGCGGTCTTTTAAACCGATGGTCCAGGGTTCGAATCCCTGCGCCGGCACCATTGTCCTGTCTCAGGTAGAAGCGGACCGCTGTCTCACCTGATTCCGGACCAGTCTAGGCGGGGCAGAGCGCTGGTAGTCGCGGCTGGGATCCAGTGTCACTTCGCGCAGCAGTGCGCCATCTTCGGCGATGACGCGCACATGGTCGCCGGCGACCAGGAGCATGACTGGTTCGCCGCGGTGCTTGTAGCTGACGTGGAAGTGGCGGAGCCGACTCAGGTAGCGGAGTGTGACTCGGCCGCCGCCATCGAGCCGGTCGCGAGGGATGCGGTAAGTGACCTGGGGCTGAGCCAGCAAGGGGATGCCTTGAGTCGAGCGTTGAAGGCTGACAGGGATCAAATAGATTCCCCAGAGGCGATCAATGGCGAGCCGAGTCGGCCGAGCACACCGAATCGATCGTCCCGACCGGCTGGTGGGCCGGGTGGCATCGAGTCAATTGCCTTGGAGTCATGCTAACCTTTACTTATGCTCGCAAAAGTAAAGCGCTCGCGTGGCACGACTCGGCTTTCTGGAAAGAATCAGGTGACCCTCCCGGTCGCGGCTCTGACTGCTGCGCACGTTGCGCACGGCGATGAATTGCGGGTGACCGCGGAAGGAGATGGCCGGATCTTGCTTGAACGTGCGATCGATCCCCTTGACCAGTTCACAGGATCGATTCCTGGACTGGGGGCAGCTACGCAACTCGAGAAGTTGAGGGATGAGTGGGACCGGTAGTCGTCGACACCAGCGTTGTTCTAGGTGTCCTCGACCCGCAAGACGCACACCACGTAGCTTCCGTGCGCTCCCTGCGCTTAGCCCGTTCTCGCCAACATCGGATCCTGTTGCCTGCCAGCGCTTTCGCTGAGGTACTGGTCGGTGCCAGCCGACTTGGGGCGGACGCGGTCAGAACGACCGAGGCGTTCGTTGATTCCATCGTGGACATCGTTCATCCAATCGACAGGGAGGTTGCAAGAGCTGCGGCGGCGTTACGCGCTGGTCACAAGGCTCTCCGGCTGCCAGACGCTCTGGTGCTTGCGGTAGGAAGGGTGACGGATGCATCGTCGATTCTTACCGCGGATGCAAGATGGCGCGGGGTCGAAAAGCGCGTTCAGGTCGTGCGCTGATATAGCCATTTTGTATTGCCTAGCCGAGGCGGCTCGGACAGATCGGGCTTTCAGCGTGAGACAGTCCCGAGGAGCCGTTCAGGAGTCGCCGACCCGCTCAGTCGTCTCGTCGAGACGCCGACCTCGCACGGATGAGCTGAGCTCAGCTGTGCCTGGCGCCGCCTTGCTGGTTACGTCATATGACGTCCACCTCCTGGAGTGGGTGAATCTCGGTCCAGCCGTGGTCGAGGTCGAGAACATAAGCGCCGGTCATGCGAACGTGGCTGCCGACCGGCGGGATGCGGATGGGGTTGTGGTAGCCGGCGCAGGAGCTGACTGCATCCCCCTGGGTCGGTGTGGTCATGCACACCGGCTCGACAACGAGCTCGCCATGCTCGGCGCCCCTGAGGCAGGTCGCGTTGCAGGCGTTGACCAGACCCGCGAACTGTGAGTCGAGCTTCAGCCCGATGTGGAAGTCGCCGTCCCTCTCCTGGCGAATGAAGTCGATGACGCCGGTGACGGCGATGCAGGGCTTGAGAACTTCGAGGCGGTCGGGTTTGTAGACGTGCGAGTTCGAGCTATCCGGTTGGACGCATCCGCTGACCATGATTGTCGGCGACGGAGGCGCGCTCATGGTTGTCTGAGCTGTGTCGCCGTTTGTCGGCGTTGTTGGAGTCGCGGTGCCGCACGCCCCTTCGCAGAATCCGAGCAGCACCAGCACCGCGATCACTGCTGCGCGTCCCGTCCCGTGTCCGATGCGTCCGCGGCGCGATGTCATGCCGGCCTTCGCCTCCATAGGCGCCAGCCGCGCGCCGCAGCGCACAACGGCTTCCAGGGCACGACCACGACCCACGCAGTCTGCACGATGGCCGGCTGGCGAGGCCATCTCGCCCGCCGACGCGGACCCGATGTCGCTCACCCAGGCCGCGTTTGGGCTGGGTGAAACAGATGCTGCCCGTCTACTCCGAGCCGGCCGGGCGCAGGTTTCTCCGCCGCCGGCTCACCAACCTGTTCTGACGTTGCCCGGAACTCCATCCGGCCGGCTGTAGGAGCGAACCTCGCCGCTCTGGAATCGCCTCCCGGCCGGGTCCGGCCGCCCGGTTGGGGGAGGCTTACGGCTACACAAAGTCGCCGCCCATCTGGTAAGGTGGCCCTTTTCCGGTTCCTGAGTGGTCTTCCATGCGTCTCCGCTCCGAGCTCAGGCCTGAACAGCGCCCCAGGGGTAGGGCGTGTCCAAGGAGGAGCGACAAGGTTTGCTGCCGCTATTTCGGGCGGTCCTGGTGTGGGTCGTGCTCCTGGTGAGCGTGCTCCTTCCCAGGCTCGACCCGCCGGCGCCGAGCACCAGTGCGGTTGCGGTCACCCAGCTCAGCGCCTACGACCGCCAGTCTGTCGTGCGTGAAACACGCGCCCAGCGCGTCCAGGCCGCCCAGACGGCCCAGGTCCAGGCCTGGTCCGATGAGCTTCAGCAGGGACTCGCGGCCTACCAGGCGCAGCAGCAGGCGCTGGCGGCAGCCGAGGCTGAGGCGGCCCGGATCGCCGCCCTCAACAACCACCCGCCGCCACCTGCCTGGATCGCCAAGATCATCACGGATGCCTTCAGCCCTCTGGGGCAGGATGCCGTCGTCTGGGCCCTGCGCATCGCCTATTGCGAATCGCGCTATCACCCCAATTCGGTGAACTCGGACAGCGGCGCATCGGGCCTGTTCCAGTTCCTGCCGAGCACCTGGTCGGGCACCCCGTGGGCCAACCAGTCACCGTTCGACCCGGTCGCCAACGCCCAGGCCGCCGCCTGGCTCTACAGTCACTACGGCCCAGGCCGCTGGGCCTGCAAGTAGCCAACGGGCCCGCACCCCCGCCAAGCGGGGAGGGGCTGCCTTACTCCTCAGCCGTGACCGTGACCAGGAGCTGGTAGATGGGCTGCTTCGAGGTCGCGCCCTTGAGGACCATCGGCTCGTATTCACTGACCTCGACCCCGGCCGGAAGCGCATCGCGCGTCGTCTCCGACATCAGCACCTTGGCCGGGCGGACCTTGGAAAGGTAGGCGCTGTTGTTGACGGGCACGCCGATGAGCGTGAATTCCAGCCGCCGCTCGGACCCGACGTGACCGGCGACCACGTCGCCCGTGTCCAGCCCGATGCCCACCGCGATCGCGGGCTTGCCCGAGTCAACCAGCTCGCGGTTGAGCCGGTCGACCTCCTTGATCATGGCCTGGGCTGCCTTGAGGGCCCTGGCTGCATGGTCGTGCATGGGGTTCGGCGCCCCGAAGACCACGAGCATGCCGTCGCCTTGGAACTTGTCGATATTGCCGCCGTGGGCGAGGACGACTTCGATCATCCGCGAGAAGTAGTCGTTGAGGAACTCCACGAGCTCCTCCGCCTCCATGCTCTGCGACAGGGTCGAGAAGCCGGCGATGTCGGAGTTGAGCACGGTGACCTGCTGGCGCTGCCCGGGCAGGAAGATGGTGTTGTGGTCTGAGCGTGCGAGCACGTAGTCGGTGACCTGCTTGTTGACGTAGCGCTCGAAGAGCTGACGCAGGAATTCGGAGCGCTGGTACTGGCGTGCGTTGTCGATGGCGATCGCGGCCAGGTCGGAGATCGCCTGCAGGAACGCCTTGTCCTGTTCCTCGAAGATCGCGGCCTGGAAGGGGTTGTCGACGTAGACGGCCCCGATCACCTTGCCTTTGGTGACCAGCGGCACCGCGATGATCGATCGCAGGTTCTGGAGGATGACCGACTGCTGGCCCTTGAAGCGCTCGTCGAGGCTGGCGTCCGTGGAGACGACCGCCTGGCCGGTCTGTACGACCTGCTCGATCACCGTTCGCGAGCCCAGGAACTGACGCGTTTTTTCAGCATCCGCCTCGCCGCCGGACATCTGCACCGACATGGTGCCGGTGGCCGGGTCGACCAGCACGATGAAGCCGCGCGACGCCTTCATCAGGGTGATGACGCGGTCCATCACCTTGCGCAGCACCACGTCCAGCTCGAGAGACGAGCTCAGGTCTCGCGCGAGCTCGTAGAGCAGGTGATCGCGGATGCCTAGATCGACTTCGCGGGCCAAGGGCACGGTCAGTGTAACGAAGGAGTACGGCAAATCCGGCCACCGGTAAACTCGTTGATCCAGTGTCCGCCGGGGAATCCACAAGCATCAATCTCGACGCTCTGCTTTCGCGCCTCAACCCGCCCCAGCAGGAGGCCGTCACGCACGGCGAAGGGCCGCTTTTGATCTTCGCCGGCGCAGGCAGCGGCAAGACCCGCGTCCTCACCGCCCGGATCGCGTACCTCATCGCGTCGCACCGGGTGTGGCCGGACCGCCTCCTCGCGGTCACGTTCACCAACAAGGCGGCGCGGGAGATGCGCGCTCGGGTCGAGACGCTCGTCGGCGAGGACGCGGGCAAGATGTGGGTGGGGACTTTCCACTCGACCGCGGTGAAGATCCTTCGACGCGAGGCGCCGCGGATCGGCGTCGTGCCCAGCTTCGTCATCTTCGACGAGGACGACACGCGCGCCGCCCTCAGGCGCGCCCTCGACGAGCTGGGACTCGACCCCAAGCGATACCCGGTGGCGGCCCTCAGCAACGCGATTTCGCAGGCCAAGAACGAGCTCAAACGTCCCGAGGACTATCCGAATCGCAGCTACCACGACGAGGTGGTGCGCCGGGTGTACGAGTCGTACCAGGAGGTCCTGCGGCGATCGGGGGGCCTCGACTTCGACGACCTGATCATGAAGCTCGTCGAGCTCTTCAGCACCGACGAGGAGGCCCTCGCGAAGTGGCGCGACCGCTTCCGCCACGTGCTCGTGGATGAATACCAGGACACCAACCGCGCGCAGTACGTGCTCGTCAACCAGCTCGCGCAGGAGCATCGCAACGTCGTCGTCGTCGGCGACGACGACCAGTCGATCTACCGGTTTCGCGGCGCCGACGTCCGCAACATCCTCGACTTCCGCAAGGACTACCCGGACGCTCACGTCGTTCGCCTGGAGCAGAACTACCGCTCGAGCCAGGCCATCCTCGACGCGGCTTACAGCGTCATCCGCAGCAATCCCGAACGCGCCGAGAAGCGCCTCTGGACGGATCGGGCCGGGGGTGAGAAGGTGTGCGCCACGCAGGCCTACAACGAGGTCGAGGAGGCGGAGTTCGTCGCGGACGAGATCGAGCGACTGCGCCGGTCCGAAAGCCGCGGGTATTCGGACATTGCCGTCCTCTACCGCACCAACGCGCAGTCACGGTCTTTCGAGGACGTGCTCGCGCGGCGGCGCATCCCGTACCGGCTGGTCGGGGGCGTTCGTTTCTGGGAGCGACGCGAGGTCAAGGACGTGGTCGCCTACATGCGCTTCTGCTCCAACCCCAAGGACGCGCTGAGCTTTGGACGGATCGTCGCGGTCCCGCCGCGAAAGATCGGCAGCGTCACGGTCGATGCGCTCAACGCATTCGCGCGCGCCAGCGAGGCCGACATCCTCTCGTTCCTCGCCGATCCCGCGCGCGTGCCCGGCGTGCCGCGGCCGGCTGTCGCGCCGCTGCAGAAGTTCCATGCCCAGCTCGAATCCGTGCGATCGGTGATGGGCGTGGTTCGCCCGAGCGAGCTGATCGACCAGGTCGTCGAGATCATGGGCCTGCGCCAGCACTACCTCGACGGCACTCCTCAAGGTGAGGCGCGCATGGAGAACATCAACGAGCTGCGCGGGCTCGCGGAGAGCTTCGACGAGCGCGACGCCGCTCAAGGCCTGGAGGACTTCCTGGCCGAGGTGGCGCTGGTGTCGGACGTCGACGCCTACGACGAGAACGGCGAGGGCGTGACCCTGATCACCCTGCACATGGTCAAGGGGCTCGAGTTCGCGGTCGTGTTCATGGTCGGGATGGAGGACGGGCTCCTACCTCATCAGCGGGCGCTGGACGAGCGGGAGGAGAATCCGTCCGCGGTCGGCGCCGCCACCGAGATGGCCGAGGAACGCCGCCTGTGCTACGTGGGCATGACGCGTGCCAAGGATCGCCTGTATCTCAGCTGCGCCTTCCGCCGTCATCTGTACGGGCGCTCGCAGCCGGCGTTCCCCAGCCGGTTCCTGACCGAGATCCCGCAGTCACTGCTCTCGGCTCCGCGAGGCGCCGCGCCGGTGGCCCCGCCGCGCCAGGGTTACAAGGAGCGTTATCAGGAAAGGCAGGTGCAGGCGGCGCCGGCGCCGCCTCCGGTGCAGCGCTTCACCAGCGGCGACAGGGTCAGGCATCCCGCGTTCGGCGCGGGCACGGTGGTCAAGAGCACGCTCACCCGAACCGACGAGGAGCTCGTGATCAAGTTCGACAAATCCGGAATCAAGATCTTGAGCGGCCTCCTTGCGCCCCTGAGCAAATGAGCTCGCGCAAGAAGGCGGTCGACCCGGCGGTCAGGGTCGAGGAGCTGCGCGAGCTCATCCGCCGGCACGAGCATGCCTACTACGTCCTGGATCAGCCAGAGGTCTCGGACGCGGAGTTCGACGCGCTGTTCCTGGAGCTGCGTCGTATCGAAGACGAGCGGCCCGACCTGGTGGCCGTCGACTCGCCCACACAGCGGGTCGGCGGCGAGGCCTCGGACCAGTTCGCCAAGGTGCGGCACCGCTCGCCGATGCTCAGCCTGCAGAACGCTTTCGACGAGACGGAGATCCGGGCCTTCGACAAGCGGGTGCGGGCCGCCGTCGGCGACCAGGTCACCTACTGCGCCGAGCTGAAGATCGACGGCCTGGCGATCAGCCTCACGTACGCAAGGGGCCGCCTGCAGCGCGCCGCGACGCGCGGCGACGGTGCCGTGGGCGAGGATGTCACCGCCAACGTGCGGACGATCCGCAGCGTGCCGCTGGCGGTCACGCGGGTCGCGGGCCTGCCCGACACGTTCGAGGTGAGGGGCGAGGTCTATTTTCCGATCGCCGCGTTCGAGAAGTTGAACCGGGAGACGGAAGCTCAGGGCAGGCCGCGCTTCGTCAACCCGCGCAACACGGCGGCCGGCAGCGTGCGGCAGATCGATCCCAACGTGACGGCGAGCCGCGACCTCCAGACTTTCATGTACACGCTCGACCCAGGTGGTCCCTGCCGCTCGCAGTGGGAGGTGCTCGGGACGCTCGAGAAGATGGGCTTTCGGGTCAACAAGCACCGCCGGCTCCTGGCTTCGATCGAGGAGGTCATCGAGTACCACGCCGAATGGCAGCGGCGACGGCACGAGCTGGAGCACGAGATCGACGGCGTCGTCATCAAGGTCGACAAGTTCGCGCAGCAGTTCGAGCTCGGATTCGTCGCCCGCTCCCCGCGCTGGGCGATGGCCTTCAAGTACGCCCCTGAACAGGCCGAGACCGAGGTCCAGGAGATCGCGTGCTACGTCGGCCGCACCGGCGTGCTCACTCCGGTCGCGCACCTCAAGCCGGTGGTGGTCGGCGGCGTCACCGTTCGCAACGTCACGATGCACAACGAGCAGCAGGTCAACGAGAAGGGCGTGTACGTGGGCGCCCGGGTCGTCATCCACCGGGCGGGCGACGTCATACCCGAGATCGTCAGCGTCAAGGACCCGAAGCCGGGTTGGAAGATGCCGGCGACCTGTCCGGTCTGCGGCGGTGAGGTGGTGCGCGAGGAGCCCTACATCGCGCACCGGTGCATCAACCCGTTCTGCGCCGCCCAGCGGCTCGAGCGGCTGCGGCACTTCGCAAGCCGCGGCGCGCTGAACATCGAAGGCCTGGGCTACGCGACGCTTGGGCAGGTCATCGAACGAGGCTGGGTCGAGGACCCGAGCGACCTGTATCGATTGACCAAGGAACAGGCGTTGGAGCTGGAGGGGTTCGCCGAGAAGTCGGCGCAGAACCTGCTCGATCGCATCGCCGAGAGCCGCCGCCCGCCGCTCGGACGGTTCCTGTATGCGCTGGGCATCCCGCAGGTCGGCGAGGCGACGGCGGATCTGCTCGCGGCCGACTTCGGCAGCATCGAGGAGCTGCGCGCGGCGACTGAAGAAGACCTCCAGCGGGTCGAGGGCGTGGGACCGAACATGGCCCGCGAGGTCGCCCTTTACTTCGAGGGCCATGGCGGCGAGCTCCTGGGCAGGCTGCTGAGCGCGGGCGTCGAGCCGCAGGCGGTCGAGGCGCCGGGCGAGGGCCCGCTGACCGGCCAGACCTTCGTTTTCACCGGGACGCTGGAGACGATGAGCCGGCCCGACGCCGAGGCGCTCGTGAGGCGGCTGGGAGGGAAGGCGGCATCCAGCGTCAGCTCGAAAACGGATTACGTCGTCGCGGGCCCGGGCGCGGGGTCGAAGCTCGAGCGGGCGCAGAAGCTGAAGCTCGCGATCCTCGACGAAGAGCAATTCCTCGCCCTGGTGAAAGCGTGATTCCCCCCGCCCCGGCTTCGCCGGCCCTCACCGCCAGGCGGGGAGGGGCGTGTCCTGCCTGTGGGCTGGAGCTGCCCGGCCACGCGCGCTTCTGCGCCCGGTGTGGTGCGCCCCAGCCCGCTTCGAGGCGCGACGTCGAAGCCTGGGTGCTCGCCGTCTTCGGACTGGGCATCGCGCTGTCGGCCACCATCGCCGTCCTCTACGGCGCCATCGCGGTCGACCCGGCCGGCGCGTCGGCCGGCCTCGATCCGGCCCTGATCCGGACGGCCTCGGTCGGGCTGGCCGCAACCCTGGGCGCCCTGTGCCTCCTGCAGGCGGTCGCCACCGCCGGGCTCGTCCGCGGCCGCGAGTGGGGCCGCGTCACGGCGACGATCGTCTGCGTTGCGTGGAGCGTGACCTGCGTCGGGCTGCCCGTGGCGATCCTTGTGTTGCGTTCGATCTGGCGCCGGCGGCCGGCGGGGGCGCCGCTCACGGCACCTGTGGCGCTCTTCTAAACTCGCCCGGTGGAAGCCGCCCAGGTTCAGGCTCCGAGCGCACGGCCGTCCACGCCGGCATGGGTGGGATGGGCGCTCGTGATCGGCGCCGTCGTGTTGCTGGCGTGGGCCTGGTTCCTCAGCGGCTTCCTGTCTGAACCATCGGCGGTGGGCCGCTCAGCCCTGGTGCTGACCGGTTGGGTCGGCACCTCCGCCGCTGCGGCAGCGGTCGGGGTGGTCGCCTCGATCGGCGTCTTTCGGCGTGAGCGTTGGGCCCGGCCCCTCGCCGCAGTCGCGGCGGCCGGCATGACGCTGACTTGCGTCGGCGCGGCGGCGGGGATTCCGGCGCTGGTCGGTCTGGCGTCGAGCCGCGGCTCGTCCAGAAACTAAGCTAGACCGCGTGCCACTCTCGCGCGACGAGGTCCGCCATGTCGCCATGCTCGCTCGCTTGGGCCTCGAGCCCGGCGACGAGGAGTTCTACGCCGAGCAGCTGAGCGGCATCCTCGCGCACATCGACCGCCTCCAGGAGCTGGACACCGAGGCGATCCCGCCGACCGCACAGGTCGTCGAGACCGCGAATCCGCTGCGTGAGGACGTGCCGCGCCCTGGCCTCAGCCAGGCCGACGCGCTCGCCAACGCGCCGGCGGCGGTCGACGGGTTCTACCGCGTGCCTTCGATCCAGGAAGAGTCGTGACCGACCTCATCGGCCTGACCGTCGGTGAGCTTGGGCGGTTGCTCCAGTCGCGCCGGCTCTCCGCGAGCGAGCTGCTCGCGGCGCATCTCGAACGCATCGAGCGGGTGGATGGCAGCGTCAAGGCCTTTCTTCGTCTAACACCCGAGCTGGCTGCCGAGCAGGCCGCGGTCGCGGACCGTGCTTTGCGCTCGGGCGAAGCCGGGCCGCTCGCCGGGATCCCGCTTGCGATCAAAGACGTGCTGTGCGTGCGCGGGGTGGAGACGACGGCGGGCTCGCAGATCCTGCGCGGCTTCAAACCGCCATACACCGGCACCGCGGTATCGCGGTTGTTCGCCGCGGGAGCGGTGATGCTGGGGGTGACCAACTGTGACGAGTTCGCGATGGGCAGCTCGACCGAGAACTCCGGCTATTTCCCCACCCACAATCCGTGGGCGCTCGACCGCGTGCCCGGAGGCAGCTCGGGGGGCAGCGCGGCGGCGGTCGCCGCGGGTGAGGCGGTGGTCGCGCTCGGCACCGACACCGGCGGCTCGATTCGCCAGCCGGCGGCGCTGACCGGCGTCGTCGGCATGAAGCCCACGTACGGCCGCGTCAGCCGGTACGGGCTGATCGCGTTTGCCTCGAGCCTCGACCAGATCGGCCCGTTCGCCCGGTCGGTCGAAGACGCCGCGATCCTGCTCGAGGCGATGTGCGGCCACGACCCGCTCGACGCCACATCTTCGAATCGGCCCAATGACGTCCGCCGCGACCTCGAGGCCGGCGTCATGGGCATGCGTCTTGGCGTGCCGCGCGAGTACTACGAGGCCGAGGGCATCGAGCCGGGCGTGAAGGCCGCCATCCAAAATGCCATCCAGGCACTTCGCGAGGCCGGCGCCGAGATCGTCGACGTCACCCTGCCGCACACCGATTACGGCCTGGCGGCCTACTACATCATCGCCCCGGCCGAATGCTCGTCGAACCTGGCGCGGTTCGACGGCGTCAGGTACGGGTTGTCGGATCAGGATGCCGAGAACATCACCGACGCATACCAGCGCACTCGCCGCCAGGGGTTTGGCACCGAGGTCAGGCGCCGCGTGATGCTGGGCACGTACGCGCTTTCGAGCGGCTACTACGACGCTTACTACCTGAAGGCGCAGAAGGTGCGGACGCTGATCAAGCGCGATTTCGATGAGGCGTTCAACCGGTGCGACGCCATCGTTAGTGCGACGTCGCCGGTCGTCGCGTTCCCGCTGGGTTCGCGCACCCAGGATCCGCTCTCGATGTACCTGTGCGACGTCCTCACGCTGGGCGGGAACCTGGCGGGCCTGCCCGGTGTCAGCGTGCCGTGCGGCATGTCGGAGGGCCTGCCGGTGGGGCTGCAGGTGCTGGCGCCGCAGTGGCGAGAGGACGTCGCCCTGCGGGTCGCGCGAGCGTATGAGGTCGCGAGCGGCGTGAAGGCGCAGGTGGCGCCCCTTGGGCCCGGCGCGCGCGGGGCGCATTCATGACCGGCAGGTGGGAGGTCGTCATCGGGATGGAGGTGCACGTCCAGCCGCGCACCCGCAGCAAGATGTTCTGCGGCTGCGCGGTCGGGCACATCGGCGACCCGCCCAACTCCAACGTTTGCGAGATCTGCGGCGGCATGCCCGGGGTCCTGCCGGTGGTCAACAAGGCGGCGGTCGAAGCTTGCTTGAAGACCGCGCTCGCGCTGAACTGCGAGATCCCGCGGCACACGAAGTTCGACCGCAAGAACTACATGTATCCGGACCTGCCCAAGGGTTATCAGATCAGCCAGTACGACCTGCCGATGAGCTTCAACGGCCATCTCGACCTGGACGGCCGCCGTGTCCGCATCCGCCGCGTCCATCTCGAAGAGGACACAGGCAAGCTGATTCACGCGGGCGACAAGCTCCACAAGGCCTGGGAGTCGTTTGTCGACCTGAACCGAGCCGGGGTGCCGCTCATGGAGATTGTCAGCGAGCCCGACCTGCGCTCGGCGGACGAGGCTCGCGACTATGCCGTCGCGTTGCGCACGCTGCTGCGCACGATCGGCGCCTCCGAAGCCGATATGGAGAAAGGCCAGCTGCGGGCCGAGCCCAACATCTCGATCCGTCGCTTCGGTACGGACGAGCTGGGCGTGAAGACCGAGCTGAAGAACATCAACTCGTTTCGCGCGCTGCACCGCGCCATCCTGTACGAGGTCGCGCGGCAGAAAGAGGCCCTCGAGTCGGGCGGCACCGTGGTGCAGGAGACGCGCGGCTGGTCCGACGCGGAGCAGCGCACCTTCTCGCAGCGCAGCAAGGAGTTCGCCGAGGACTACCGCTATTTCCCGGAGCCCGACCTGCCGCCGCTGGAGCTCGACCCGGCGTGGATCGAAGACCTGCGGCGCGCTCTGCCGGAGCTGCCCGGCCCGCGGCGCGCGCGCCTGGTGTCCGACTACGGCCTGCCGGCGGCCGACGCGGTGCTCATCGCGGCCGACCGCGACCTCGCCGACCTCTTCGAAGGCGCGGTCGAAGCCGGTGCGGAGGCCAAACCCGCCGCCAACTGGATCATCGGCGAAGTGGCGCCCAGCGGCAAGCTCCCGTCGGCGGCGCACCTGGCCGAGATCGTCAAGCTCGTCGCCGGTGGGAGGATCACCCGCGACCAGGGTCGCGAGGTCCTTGCCGAATCCCTCATCACGGGCCGGGCGCCGTCAGAGCTCGTCGCCGAGCACGGCTTCGCCCAGATCAGCGACGAGGGTGCCCTGCGGGCGGAGATCGAAGCGGTCGTGGCCGCGAACCCCAGGGCCGTCGAGGACTACCGGGCGGGCAGGAGGCAAGCCTTGGGCGCGCTGATGGCGGATCTCAAGAAGAGGGCGCCGCAGGCCAACCCGAAGGTGGCGAGCGAGCTGCTCCAGCGACTGCTCCGCTAGACGGTCGGCCGCCTCGAAAGCCAGGTGCTGTAGACGAATAGCCCGACGCCCGCCAGGTACGCCGCCACGGCCAGCAGGACCAGGACGCCGCCCACGATCTCCGGCACGATCGTGGTGAACCCGATGGCCAGGACCGAGGCGCCGAGCCCGACCGCGGCCCAGCCCTGGAGGTGGGTCACGGTCGGCGTCACCCGCACCAGCGGCCAGAGCATTCGCCTGACCCACCAGCCGGGGAAGCTGCCGCTCATGACCAGGTATATACCGGCTCCCAGAAAGGCCCCGCCCACGAGGTAGACAAGGGCAAGCACCACGTAGTCCACCGCTGGCCATTTTAGTCAAGTCACCTCCCCGCCCGGCAGGGGTGCCGGCGGAGCCGGGACGAGGGCGGCCGGACGCCGCAAACCGCGCAAGAGGGGTATCCAGCTAGCCTTGTCGGGTGCCTCTCCCACCCGACCTCCACGTGCACAGCCAGTGGTCCTGGGACGCGCGCCAGGGATCCATGGAGCGCAGCTGCGAGCGCGCGCTGCAGATCGGGCTGCCCGCGATCGCGTTCACCGAGCACGCCGACTTCGTCACGATCCATGAAGGCCAGCACACTCTGGACATCACGGGTTACCACGAGGCGATCGAGCGCTGCCGCGCGGAGTTCAAGGGCCTGCGCATCCTGTCGGGCGTCGAGCTGGGCGAGCCGCACTGGTTCCCAGAGGAGACGGCCGCGGTCCTGGGCGCCGGCCCGTTCGACCGCGTCCTCGGTTCGATCCACTGCGCCCGCCTCGATGGTCAGGAGGTGGACGCCAGCCAATTTCGTTTCCGGCCGGCCGCCGTGTTCCCCGAGGCGGTCAGGGAGTACTTCCGCGAAACCCTCGCCATGGTCGAGAGCTCGCAACCCTTCGAGGCTTTGTCGCACCTCGACTACCCCAAGCGCTACTGGGCCGAGGGGCTGCCGCCGTACCGCGAGGAGGATTACGAAGCCGAGCTGCGGGCGGTCCTGGTCGCCGCGACGCGGCGGGGCTGCGCGCTGGAGGCCAACACGACTCGTGGGGATGGGGGAGAGAGCCGGTTCTGTCCCGGCCTGAAGGTGCTGCGCTGGTGGCACGAGGTGGGGGGTGAGGCGGTGTCGTTTGGCAGCGACGCCCACCAGCCGGACAAGGTCGCGGGCGGCTTTGAGCTCGCGGCCCAGATCGTGGAGGCGGCCGGCTTCAAGCCGGCGCGCGACCCGATGGCCCTGTGGCGCCGCTGATCCTGCGGCCGTCGTCCCCGGCGCATGGCGGGACCACCGTCGCGCGAGACGAGGGCAAGGTGTGGCTGGTCAGCTATGCGCTGCCGGGCGAAGTGGTCGAAGCCGAGCCACGGGGCCGCCACGGTGGCGTCGCCGTCGCCGCCACCACGCGCGTGATCGAAGCCTCACCGCATCGCGTGACCGCGTCGTGCCCGCATTTCGGCGAATGCGGCGGCTGCCAGCTGCAGCACGCGGCATACGCCCACCAGCTGCGGCTGAAGCGGCAGGTGGTGGAGGAGGCCTGGTCGCGAGCCGGGCTGCGGCTTCCGCCCGACACGCCGGTGCTCGGCATGGACGACCCGTGGCGCTACCGGATCCGCGGCGAGTTCGAGGCGGTGCGCCAGCCGGGCGGTGGCTGGCGCTTCGGGTTTCACCGCCAGCGCTCACATTCGGTGCTGGCGATCGACACCTGCCCGATCCACGACCTGAGGATCGAGCAGGCGCTGCCGGCCTTCGCCCAGGCCGCGGCCGAGCTGGAGCTCAAGAACCTGCAGAACCTCCTGTTGACGGTGGAGCCGGCAGGGCGCGGCCTGCTGTGGCGGCTGCGCCATCGCGGACCGGAACCGCAATGGCCGCGTGAAGACCTGGCGCGAAGGGTCGCCGAGCTGCTGCCCGACCAGGTCCTGCTCGACGACGCCATGAGCCTGGACTTCTGGGACCTCACTTTCCGGGTCCGCAGCGACACCTTCGTGCAGACCAACTACCGGCAGATGCTCGTCCTCTACCGCGCCGCGCTGGACATGCTCGCGCCGACAGCCGGTGAGCGGGTGCTCGACCTGTACGCGGGAATCGGCACCATCTCGGTCGCCGTCGCGCGTGAAGCGGCGAGCGTGTCCGCGATCGAGGAGAACCCCCGCGCCGTGCAGTTGGGACGGCTCAACGCCCGCATCAACGCCGTCAAGGTGGACTACCTACCGGGCAGGGTGGAGACGATGCTGCGTCAAGTCCGGCTGGGGCAGCACCAGGCGGTGATTCTCGACCCGCCTCGCGCGGGTTGCGAGCCGGCGGCGCTGGCGGAGCTAATACGCCTTGGCCCAGAACGGCTGGTGTACGTATCGTGCGAGCCCTCGACGCACGCCCGCGACCTCATCGGGCTGGTCCGGGGCGGCTATCGGGTGCGGCGAGCGGCGATCGTGGACATGTTTCCGCAGACCTACCACATCGAAACGGTCGCCCTGCTCGAGAGGGGGTCGGGCTAGAAGGCGTGCAGGCCGTACCCGAACTTCAGGAGCGCGAGGCGGAGCCGCCCGGGCCCAAGGCTCCTGACCGCAAGGACCAGTATCGGCTTGAGCAGCACCACATGAGGCCAAACGGCACCTGAGCCGGATCGGTTACGCCGTCAGCGGGATTCACCCTCGCCATCGGTGAGGGTCAGGCGACGGGTTTGAGCCCCCATCTCGCCGCTAGACTATCTCGGGGTCCGCCACACCCAGCCAAAAGAATGCCGCACGCCCCCAACACCTTCGTCCACCTCCACAATCACACCGAGTATTCGCTGCTCGATGGTGCCAGCCGGATCCCCGCCCTGGTCGCCCGCGCGGCGGAGCTGGGGATGCCGGCGCTGGCGCTCACCGACCACGGGGTGATGTACGGCGCGATCCACTTCTACAAGGCGTGCAAAGACGCCGGCATCAAGCCGATCGTCGGCTGCGAGGTGTACGTCGCTCCCCGGTCGCGCCTCTTGCGAGAGGGCCGGGTCGACCGAGACCCGAACCACCTCACCCTGCTGGCCGCGAACCACGAGGGCTACGTGAACCTGATGAAGCTCTGCACGGTGGGGCAGATGGAGGGGATGTACTACAAGCCCCGCATCGACAAGGAGATTCTGGCCGAGCACTCCAAGGGCCTGATCGCGCTGTCGGGCTGCCTGCAGGGCGAGGCGGCGAGCCGGATCTCCGACGGGGACACGGAGGGGGCTCGTGAGTCGGTCGCCGCCTACCGCGACATCTTCGGCGCCGATCGCTTCCTGCTGGAGGTCCAGCGCCACGGCATCGACCGGCAGGAACAGGTCAACCAGGCGCTGATGGGCTTCGGCAAGGAGTTCGGATTGCGCCTGTGCGCGACCAACGACCTGCACTACGTGCACCGCCACGATTCAGAAGCGCACGACGTCCTGCTGTGCCTCCAGACCGGTGCCCGCTTCAACGACCCCAACCGCTGGCGCTTCTCGTCGCAGGAGAACTACCTCAAGACGCCGGACGAGATGCTCAGCGCATTCACCGACATGCCCGATGCGCTGGCCAGCACGCTCGAGGTCGCCGACCAGTGCGAACTCAAGCTGCGCCTGGGCGCCACACTCCTGCCGCCCTTCGACGTCCCGGACGGCCTGAAGCCCGACCAGTACCTGCGCAAGCTGGTCACGGAGGGCATGCGCTGGCGGTACGGCGAGCCGTCGGCCGCGACCCAGGAGCGGGCCGACCAGGAGCTCTCGGTCATCAGCCAGACCGGATACGCGTCGTACTTCCTGATCGTCTGGGACTTCTACAACTTCGCGAGGCGGAACGGGATCGTGGTCGGTCCCGGCCGCGGGAGTGCCGCCGGGAGCCTGGTCTCGTACTGCCTGGGCATAACCAACCTGGATCCCATCGAGCACGGCCTGATTTTCGAGCGCTTCCTGAACATCGACCGCGTGTCGATGCCCGACATCGACTGTGACTTCTCAGTCGAGGGTCGCGAGAAGGTCATCCGCTACGTCTCGGAAAAGTACGGCTTCGACCGCGTCGCCCAGATCATCACCTTCACCACCATGGCCTCCAAGGCGGCGATCCGCGATGTCGGCCGGGTGCTCGAGGTGCCGCTGCGCGACACCGACTGGCTGGCTAAGCTCGTGCCTGTCTACCAGGGCCGTTCGAAGACGCTCGACGACACGATCAAGGAGGTCCCTGACTTCCGCAAGGCGTACGAGACGAACGAGGACCAGAAGCGACTGATCGATGTCGCCCGCACGCTCGAGGGGGTCTCGCGCAACGTGAGCACGCACGCGGCGGGCGTGGTGATCGCGCCGCAGCCGCTGGTGCGCTACACGCCGCTTCAATACGGGCCCGGGCGTGAGTCGGTCGTGACGCAGTACGACATGAAGGCGGTCGGCGACATCGGCCTGTTGAAGATCGACTTCCTCGGCCTGCAGAACCTCGACATCATCGCCACCTGCCTGCGGCTGGTCAAAGAGCACCGCGGCATCGAGATCGACCTCGAGAAGATCCCCGTCGACGACGCCAAGACTTACGAGCTCATCTCCAACGGCGACACGCACGGCGTGTTCCAGCTCGAAGGCGCGGGCATGCGCCGGATGTTGATGGACATGCGCCCGCAGAGCTTCGCCGACGTGTCGGCGGCCATCGCCCTGTTCCGCCCCGGGCCGATGGTCAACATCCCCGCGTACGTCGCGCGCAAGCAGGGACGCGAACCGATCGAGTACATGCACGAGCGTCTCGAGCCGATCCTGCGCGAGACATACGGCGTGATGATCTACCAGGAGCAGGTGATGATGGCGGCGCGGGAGCTGGCCGGGTTCACGATGAGCGAGGCGGACATTCTTCGCGCCGCGATGGGCAAGAAGGACAAGGCCAAGATGGCCAAGCAGCGGACGAAGTTCATCGCGGGCGCTGTTGAGCGCGACATCGCCCGAACCACGGCGGAGGCGCTGTTCGACGGCATCGCCAAGTTCGCGGAGTACGGCTTCAACCGCGCGCATTCGGCGGCGTATGGGGTGATCAGCTACCAGACCGCCTACTTGAAAGCCAACTACCCGCTCGAGTACCTGACCTCATTGCTCATCCACATGGAAGGCAGCGCAGACAAGGTCGCGACCGCGATCGTGGATTGCCGCATTCGTGGCATTGACGTGCTGCCGCCGGATATCAACCGCTCGCGCGCCGACTTCTCGATGAGCGACTCGCGAATCCTGTTCGGACTCGCCGCGATCAAGAACGTCGGCCAGCACGCCGTTGAGACCATCGTCTCGCTTCGCGACGCGGACGGCCCTTTCAAGTCGCTCGAAGACCTGTGCGAGCGCACGGCGGCGATCCAGGACGTGAACCGCCGGGTGCTGGAGTCACTGGTGCAGTCGGGCGCGTGTGACGGCCTGGGCGAGCGCGCCCGGCTGCTCGCGGCGCTCGACCACGCGGTCAGCCGCGCCGAGAGCGTGCGCAAGGACCGCGAGTCCGGCCAGACCTCGCTCCTCGACATGGTCGGTTCGCCCGAAGCCGAGGTCGACGGCTACGGGCTGTTGATCGACATCGCGCCGATGGCCGGGGAGGACAAGCTCCGGTTGGAGAAGGAACTCCTCGGGCTCTACCTGAGCGACCACCCGCTCCGCCGGATCAGCACCGAGCTGGCGAAGCTCTCGGACACGCAAGCGGTCGAGGTGACCAGCGCGCTGCAGGACAGCGAGGTGCGAATCGCCGGCCTGGTGCGCGAGGTGCGGCGTGTGGTCACGCGCAAGGGTCAGATCATGGCCTACGCGCAGCTGGAGGATCTCACCGGCAGCGTCGACGTGGTCCTGTTCCCGCGCGTCTTCGAGCAGACCAGGCTGCTGTTCGAGCCGGACAAGGTCGTGGTGGTGCAGGGGAAGGTCGACGCGCGGGCGGGCAGCACCCGGGCGACGGGAGCCGCCGCGTCGCCGGCGGATCCAGACCTCGAGCCCGAGGTGGAGGTGGCGTCCGTGGTGGTGGACATGGCCTGGCTGTGGGACGACCCTGAATGCCTGCCGGTGTCGCGACGCCAGCTGGTCCATATCCGGATCCCCAACGGCGATGCGGGGCTCGCCGAGCGGCTCGAGGCGGTGCTGGCGCGCCATCCGGGCACCGATGACGTGGTACTGCACGTGGTGGTGGGAAGGCGGGAGGTGATCGTGAATGCCGATCGCTATCATGTCCTCGCCGGTCCCGCGCTGACGGCGGAGATCGACGAGTTGGTCGGGTCCGCATCGACCCGGCTGGAGACGGTGCGACCGAAGGCGCAGTCCAACGGCAATGGACGGGGGAGACGATGACCGACAACGAGCACGATCACGGCGACATGTCCCCGGCGACCGGGCGTTACGTGGTGGTGAAGGCGCTCGAGGACGGCGTCACGATCATGGGCCTGACTCGAGGCAAGGACACTCGCTCACACCACACGGAGCGGCTGGACGCGGGTGAAGTGCTCGTGGCCCAGTTCACCGAGCTGACGGCGGCCATCAAGATCCGAGGCCGGGCCGAGGTGCTGACGGACGTCGGCAAGGTCGAGTCGGAACCCAGCCGAGTGAACCCCAACCACTAGAATCGTTGGGCTGCGGCCCCGCCCACGTAGCTCAGGCGGTAGAGCATTTCCTTGGTAAGGAAAAGGTCCCCGGTTCGAATCCGGGCGTGGGCTCCAAGTTCGATGGGACGCCGGGTACAGGGCGCCCGGGAGAACAACCTGAAGAATCTGAGCGTCGAGATCCCGAATCGCCGGCTGACGGTCTTCACCGGCGTCTCCGGTTTCGGCAAGTCGCGGGCCCGCGACCACTTGAAACCATGCGTCGCGGCCGGCGTTCAACAGTCATGCGTTTGGTAGTCGTCGCAAATCTCCTGCTGACCGGGTGTGGATCCACACCGGTCGCCAGCGGCATGTCACCGAGCCCGCTCCGGTCGGTCGCGGCGTCGCCATTGGCCAGCACGCCCTTGACGCCCGGCCCTGGTGGGGAGGCCTTCGCGGGATGTGCATGGGCGACGGCTTCGCAGGTCAGAACTAATTCGCCGGTCACGCCGAGCGGCCCGCCATTGGTGGCTGTGCTCGAGGCGAAAGGGAACGCGTCTCCGTGCAACTGGAACACGGTGGTCATCGCAGACCTGAAAGGCCACACGCGGGCTTCGGCGACCTTCAGGCCCATGCCAGTCCCCTGGGGCGGATGCATCGGAGGCGCCGCATGGCTTCCCGCCAGCGCCCACGTTGCAGCGGGGAAGGTCTACTTCGCGGACGCCGGCGGAATCGTCAGAGGTCTCGACGCCGCCGGCAGCGAAGCGGTGGTCGCGACAATTCCGTTCACGGGCGTCCAGCAGATGCTCTCGTTTGCGGTCAGCCCCGACGGCAGCGCCCTGCTGGCTACGGTCTTCACTATTCCACCCAAGCCATCCTCCAGCGACCCCTGTGCCGGAACATCGCATGGCTTTGCTCCTGGGAATTTCACACTCGACGTCTATTCCGGTCGAGCGGGCGCCGCGGCTCGCCTTCTCTATCACGAGGTCCTGGCGACCGCGAGCTCGGAGCCGACCTTCGAGGTAATGGCGCTCATCGGCTGGGACTCACTTGGACCCGTAGCGACAGCCCCAACGGCGTGGGTGGTACCGGCCGGCGATTCCCTACCTGTTCCGGGAATCTTCGCTCAGGTTGACGCCCAGTCGGGAAGAGTCACCCGGCACATCGAAGACACCCCTCCCGCGCACGATTGCTTCGTGACGGACGTTGCGGCCACCGGCGACTACGTGTGCACCACCTACCCGAACACGCTCAGCATCCGGCGCCAGGATCGCACCGAGATCTGGAGTTATGCGCAAGTACCCAACTTCGCGGGGGAGGCGCACCTGTCCCCGGCAGAGGACAGAGTTGCTTTTGCTAACCCGTCTAATGGCGGCCGTAGTGCCGACGTGGTGACGAAAACGGGGCAACGCATCGAGCTCAGGATCACGCCTTACGGATGGCTGGACGGCCAGGACGTGATTGGTTTCGGCGATAGCGTCGATCTCAGCTATGTGAGCCTCAATTCCCCTGCGCATGTCATCGACCTCGGATTCAATGGCGACTTCCTTGGGACTATGCAGACCTAGTCACTCGAGAGCCCTTCCCGGAGTCCTTCATGCAAATGAGCCGGCTGAAAATCCATCCAAATGCGGCCGGAACGTAGATCAGGTTTAGGTCGGACCTTGGCGCCGGTCCATGGGACGTAAGCCTTCCATCAGACGGATATGGGCATCCATCAGCTCGCGACGAACCGGCTTTGGATCTGGGGCGTGGGCGAGAACGCGGGCTGCTTCGTTGAGAGCGCCAAACAGCAAGTGGGCTAGAGGCTCAGGCGGCCGGGGTTCCAGATAGCCGGCCTTCATGAGCGCCTTCAAGCCGTCGCGCATCGTGGAGAAGTGGTAACGGCCCTCGATTTCGTGCCATGCATCCCAGCCCCGGACCGACGGCCCATCGAGCAGGACGATCTGGCGCACATCGGTGGCGACGCAGGCGTCAAAGAAGGCCAAGGCCACCGGGGCGCCTCTGCCCTTTGCCGGCTCGCTCCCGCCAAAGAGCACCACGTTGTGCCGGGCGGCGTCGTAAGCCATCGCTGGGCCACATTCGCCATTAGGTAAATGGTCTCGGCCGCAAACAGACGACAGCTAAGATCAACTCGAATCGCCAGGGTCCAAAGATCACCTGGTAAGGAAAAGGTCCCCGGTTCGAATCCGGGCGCGTGGGCCCAAGCTCCGGTTCTGAATTCATTGCGGGGGCCGCTTCCTTGCGTCTTCTGCCGCGTGGATTGGATCCGCGAAATGCGGGAAGGCCGGGGTCTTCGGTCCGAAGTCGCGCCAAAGGCTCCCTCGGCCGGTCTACTGCGCGATTGAAGCCGGGCGGGCTGAGCGCCGCCTCGAGAGTGGTGTGCGCCGGCGTCCCTCCAAGGCAAGCTCGGCCAGCTGGATATGAGGATGGTTGTGATGCATCAAGTGCTCCGCTTCCTCGTGGCACGGCGCGCAGTTCTCGACCTGGATCGTGGTGTGTCCGATCGCGAAGTCCGCGCACAGCCTTTCCTCAACTGCCCGCATGACGCGTTCCGACTCGGGGAGAGACTGATCCCCAACAACGATGTGGCAGCTGCAAGCTACGTTCTCGGCTGAGATCGACCAGACGTGCAGGTCGTGCATCGACCGCACTCCCTCAGTGCCTCTGATCGCAGAAGCAATGCCCTGCGAGCTCACCCCTCGCGGTGTTCCCTCCAGCAAGATGTTGACAGTCTCGGTGACGATCTTCAGCGCGTTCCAGCCGATCAAGGCCGCGATCAGTATCGAGACCAGCGGATCGATGAAGGTCCAGCCGGTGAAGAGGATGACAGCGCCGGCGATGATCACGCCAACGGAAGCCGCCAGATCTCCCAGCGCATGCAGCAGCGCGGCTCGAATGTTCAGGTTCGTGCCCTGGCCTCGCATGCTGAAAGCCACGTAGCCGTTGACCACAACCCCGACGAGGGCGGAAACGATGACGACCAACCCCTGTACCGGTTCCGTGTGAGTTAGGCGCTGCACCGCCTCATAAGCGATCACAAAGACCAGGACGATCAGAGTGGCGCCGTTGGCGGTGGCGGCCAGGATGCCCGCCCGGTGGTATCCGAAGCTGCGCTTGTCATCCGCCGGCCGTTTGGTTTGCTCGACAGCGAACCAGGCGAGTCCCAGGGCCAAGATGTCGGTGGTTACATGTCCTGCGTCGGAGAACAGCGCGAGTGAGTGCGACAGAACCGCGCCTGTCAGCTCGACAGCCAGGATCACGAATGTGAGGATGAGCGCCTTGCGGAGGCGGCCGCCGATGACCGCTTCAAGATGCTCGCTGAACTGCCCGGACGCGATTTCGTCCGCCGCCTTGGCCACGAAGCGTGATCCTAAGCGACGCGATGTTCGGTTGGAGCGACTTACTCAGCCGATTTGGTGTCCGGTTGTTCGAACCCTGTCGACCCACGCAGCTCGCGCCAGCATCGTCGGGATGAAGGAGCGGTCGCTCAGCTCTCGGACTATCCGCCTCCTGGGATGGAGGTCCGGCTCATCGAGCGTTACGTTGCACTCGAGGGCCGCAGGATCGTGGAGATCGGATGCGGTGACGGCAGGCTCACCCGCCAGCTCGCGCCTCTGGCCTCCAGCGTGGTCGCCATCGAACCGGATCCCGCGAAGATCGCCCGCGCCCGACACCTGGCCGCATCAGAGGGCATCCGCAACGTCTCGTTTTGTATCGGGTCGGCCGAACACCGTCGCGTTGGTGGCGACGCATTCGACGTCGCGCTCTTCCGTTGTCGCTTTGATGAATCGCGATCCAGGGCATGGTCCATGCCCTCGAGCGAGCCAGGCAACACTTGTTGCCCGACGGCGTGCTCGTCTTGATCCAACCGCATCAATGGAATCGACCGTTCATTGCCATCAGCTCGGCGCAAAAACGCCAACCGGTCGCTGCTGTGGTAAATCCAGTTTTCCAGCCTCTTATCAATGCAGCCATGGAGGCGATTCAGACCGTCATTGACGAGCGACGATTCGCCCTCATTGGGGCGAGCCACCACCGGTTCCGGGTTCGCCTTGCCAGCCTGGCTCAGCTGCACCGGTATCTTCACCTGGGTCAACGGCCGCCCCGCTTCCCGTCCCGAGGCAGACAGCGTCTGCAAGATCTCTGGAGGAGCAGGCCGGCCGGCGCGCGAATCGAGGTGACCGAGTTTCTGACCGTAATGGGGTTGCGTGCGGCTTCGCTTCATGCGGGCGAGAGCGGCCGATATTCCTCCTAAAGGCGAAACCCCGCAGCCGGACGGAGCCAATACGCCTGACCGGATATGGTTATCAATTCGTGATGGAACAGCGCCACCTCGGAACCAAGGGTCTTGCCGTCTCGGCGCTGGGTCTCGGCTGCATGGGCATGTCCGAGTTCTACGGCCCGAGAGACGACGCCGAGTCGATCGCCACCATTCATCGGGCCCTCGATTTGGGAATCACCCTTCTGGACACCGCCGACGTCTATGGGCCGTACATCAATGAGGAGCTCGTCGGGCGGGCGATCAAGGGCCGTCGCAACCGGGTCGTCCTGGCCACCAAGTTTGGCAGCGTGCGCTTCCCCGAAGACCCCACCCGCCGCGGGACGGACGGACGGCCGGAGTATGTGCGCGCCGCGGTCGACAGCTCGCTGCGCCGTCTCGGAGTGGACCACATCGATCTCTACTACCAGCACCGCATCGACGTCTCTGTGCCCGTCGAGGAGACGTGGGGCGCGCTGTCCGAGCTCGTGGCCGCGGGCAAGGTCCGCTACCTCGGCATCTCCGAGGCGTCGGCCCAGACCATCCGGCGAGCGCATGCCGTGCACCCGATCTCGGCCCTGCAGAGCGAGTGGTCACTCTGGTCTCGCGATATCGAGGACAACGGCGTCCTGCAGACCGTACGGGAGCTGGGCATCGGGCTCGTCCCGTACAGTCCTCTCGGCCGCGGTTTCCTGACGGGGCAGATCAAGCGCTTCGACGATCTGCCGGCCGGTGACTTCCGGCGCACCTCGCCACGGTTCGTCGGCGGGAACTTCGCCAAGAACCTCGAGCTGGTGGAGAAGGTGAAGGAGATCGCGGCGGAGAAGGGTTGCACGCCCGGGCAGCTCGCCCTCGCCTGGCTCCTGCGGCAGGGAGAAGACGTCGTGCCCATTCCGGGTACGAAGCGGATCCGCTTCCTGGAGGAGAACGTTGCCGCCGTCGCCGTGAAGCTGACCGGAGCCGACCTGGAACGTATCGAGGCGGTCGCCCCCCTCGGCGTCGCGGTCGGGGCCCGCTACGCCGACATGAGCCTGATCGACGCCTAGCTGAGCACGGGTCGGCGACTTCGCGGCCCGCACGGTCGCCTCTGATTCCCCCGGTCCGGGCGAGCGACTGGTGAATCTCGCCCAGGTGGCGCGTAGGCTATTGGCGGGCAGCGAGTATGGGCTCAGGCGCCGACGTGGGGTTCCGCCAGCAGCTGGAGTCGCTCCACTCGATTTCGGTTGAGGTGTCGAGGCTCCACGAACTCCCGCAGGTCCTTGATCGCGCCCTCGGATACTGCCTGGAGCTGACCGGCTCGGAGTTCGGATTCGTCGGCCTGCTCAACGCCGGCAGGGAAATGTTGGAGGTGGCGGCCATCAAGGGATTCGAGCCCTCCGACCCCACCTTCTACGAGCGGTACCGACACATACCGGTGCGTCCGACCATCTTCAGCGTGGTCATCCGCGAGGGTCGCGCCTGCATCTCCAACGACGTCGTCAACGACCCCCGGAGGGTCGGCCAGCCCCCCGGCCATCCCCCGGTGCGAACGTTCCTCGGTGTTCCCCTGCGGGTGGGGGACGAGATCATCGGCATGGTCGGGGTTGCCAACCGCAAGTCGGGCTACTCAGATGAGGAGGATCGCCTGCTCTCCACATTCGCCAACCAGGCGGCCGTCGCGATCGACAACGCACGGCTGTATGAAGCTCAAAAGGACCTGATTCGAAGGCTCGAGCTCCTGCACCACGAGCAGTCCCGCCAGCAGCAACAGGCGGGAATCGCCGAGCTCGGCTGGCGGGCGCTGGTGGGCACCGCCCCCCAGGAGCTGATGGAGCATGCGGTCGCTCTCGTCGCCTCGACGCTGAACGTGGATTACGTCCGCATCCTCGAGCTGCTCCCCGATGGCAAGAACCTGCTCCTGCGAGCCGGCACCGGCTGGCGGCCGGGTCTGGTCGGCACGGCCACCGTCCGTCTCGACAACACCCAGGTGGGCTACATGTTCGAGAGCAACGAACCGCTGATCATCGAGGATTTTCAGACCGACACCCGATTCAAGGCCGCCTGGCTGCTGCGCGAACACTCCGTGCGGAGCGGGATCAGGGCGGTCATTCATGGCTCGCCCACCCCCTTCGGAGAGTTGGCCGCCTACACGACCAAACGCCGGTTGTTCACCCAGGACGACGTTCTCTTCATGCGCGCGACAGCGAACACCCTCGCCGAATCCTTCATCCGATTGCACGCCGAACAGGAGAAGGAGGAAAGCCTGCGCCAGCTCCGGGAGGTCGACGAAGCTCGGCGGCATCTCCTCGAGAGACTGAGCCTCGTGGTCGAGGAGGAGCGGAAGCGGATCGCGAGTGACATCCATGACGACGCGCTTCAGGTCCTGGCCGGTCTCGGCATGCGGCTCCAGGTGATGGCGGAAGGTCCCTACGACCCCGCTGAGAAGCAGTCTTTGCGGGACTTGAGCTCAGCTCTCGCCGTGGCCGGTGACAGGCTCCGGCGTCTCATCTTCGACCTCCGGCCGGACGCGCTCGAGCTCGGGCTTGCGCCCGCCCTGCGCTTCTACTTCGAGCAAACCACGACCGGTGTCGATCCTGAGCTGGCCATCGACAGCCAGCTGACCCGAGAACTGCCGGCGGATACCCGGTTGATGGTTTACCGAGCCTGCCAGGAAGCGCTCAACAACGTCCGCAAGCATGCCCGAGCGCGACACGCGACCGTCCGAGTTCGGGAAGCGGAAGGGGGGACCGAGGTGCTGATCCGGGACGACGGCGTCGGGTTCGAGGTGCCGGCAGACACCACGCCGGGGCACATCGGTCTCGTCGCGATGAAAGAGCGGATTCAACTTGCCGGAGGGCGCACCGTCATCACCAGCAAGCCGGGTCGGGGCACAACGGTGAAGTTCTGGGTGCCCCCGCGGCGAGCCGGCTGAACGACCGGAGCTCCTATCGAACGCTATGTCGTCAGTCGCGTGTTCAGGCTCCGCCCCGAAGCCAGACCGCCCGCTGCGCTGTGGCGGTCGGGCACTGGTGCTGCGTCCGCGGCCGGCGTGGTCGCGCCGCGGCCCCGCCACGCTCGTGCCAGACGAGTTCCTCGGGTGACCAGGACCAGCATGTCGACGATCTCATCGAGGTCCGGATAACGTCCCGACAGGTAGCCGAGCGCCAGCACTTCGGTGGCGGCGATGTGGATGTCCGCGATCATCTCGAGCCGCCGCCGCTCCCCGGGCCCGTCGTGCGGATAGCCTCGGGCAACGAGCTCGGTGACCAGGTCGGTACGGGTATTACCGGCCAATCGCCGGCTGGAGTCGCCCAACGGCGATGCCGGGTGGTGACGCACCCGCAGCGCCAGCCGGAAGAGGTCCGGGCTGGCGGCCAGTATCTCGAGCGGGGTGCGGAACTCCTGGCGAAGCTTCTCCTCGCTTCCGGGTGCCGCCAAGGCCTCGTGACGGCGCTTCCCGAGCTCGGCCCGGAGCTCGTCGAAGAGGTCGTTCGAGAGCGCCTTCACCAGATCGTCGCGGCTGCGGAAGTGCTCGTAGAAGGTGGCGCCCGCGACGCCGGCCTGCCTGGCCACGGTGCTGGCGGCGAGGCGGGCCTCGCCGCCGGCCAGGATCAGCTTTCGGGCGGCGTCGAGCAGGCGCTTGCGTGTGCGCTGCTTGGCTTCACGGCGAGTCAATGGCGCCGCCATCTCGACACCTCAGCCAGGCAGGCCGAACCCAATTGTTGCCACGACAATTCACCGAGAGTACCATCGGCGAAACGGGCGCGCGGGTCCAGGGTGCAACCGGCGGGCCGGGCGTGGCGCCTTACAAACGGAGGTGGACATGGCGACCTCTTCGATCCGGCGACTGACTGGGGCGTGGGGAGCCTGGCTCGTGACCCTGGCCCTGCTCGCGAGCGCCTGCGGTGGTCAGGGCGGCACCAGTACGACCAACACGGCCTCCGCTCCGGGTATCACCGCGACGCAGATAACGATCGGCAGCCACCAGCCTTTGACCGGCCCCGCCGCACCTGGCTACTCGGAGATCTCCAAAGCCTCGAACGCATATTTCCAGTGGGTGAACGACCACGGCGGCGTCTACGGCCGAACCATCAACTACCTCTTCGAAGATGACGGCTACAACCCGGCCAATACGGCCACCGTCGTGCGCAAGCTCGTTCTCGAGGACAAGGTTTTCGCCATCTTCAACGGACTCGGAACCCCGACTCACACCGCCGTCGTCGACTATCTGAACAGTCAAAAGGTGCCCGACCTCTTCGTCGCCTCGGGCTGTGACTGCTGGAACCAGCCATCGAAATGGCCGGAGACTTTCGGCTGGCAGCCCGACTACATCATCGAGGGCAAGATCACCGGCAAGTACGTCAACGACAACTACTCCGGGATGAAGGTCGGCTATCTCTACCAGGACGACGACTTTGGCCAGGGTGGGGTCAGTGGCCTGGATTCTCAGATTTCGGCCTCGAGCGTGGTCGGCAAGCAAAAGTACGTGCCCACCAACACCAACCTCGGCCCTCAGATTGCCTCGCTGCAGGCTGCCGGCGCCCAGGTCGTGGTGCTGTACACCATCCCCGCCTTCACCGCCATCGCGATGCTCACCGCGGCCGCGATCCACTACAGCCCGAAGTGGGTGGTCAGCAGCGTCGGCGCAGACCCGACAACTCTGGCGGGTCTGGTGCAGGCATTCTCCAAGGGCGCGGCCGGGGCCAGCCTCATCAACGGCGTGGTCACCTCTTACTACCTTCCCTCGACCGGCGACACCTCAAATTCCTGGATCAACCTGTTCAAGCAGATCCACGACAAGTACATCGCCTCGCTGCCGTTCGACGGCAACGTCGAGTACGGAATGGCCGTCGCCTACTCATTCGTCCTGCTGATGAAGAAAGCCGGCCGCAACCCGTCGCGCCAGGACGTCATCAATGTCCTGGACAGCGGCAAGCTGGACCCGGGGCCGGGCCTGGTCCCCTTCGGCTACTCGTCGAGCAGCCATCTGGGGTATCAGGGCGTCCAGATGGCCACCATCCAGAACGGATCGCTTCAATACTCCGGCTCGATCTACACGGCCAGCGTCAGCGGCTCGGTCACGGCGTGTGGCAGCTGCGCTTCCGGCGCCATGCCCGCCAACGGCATTCCGTGACGGTCGGATCGGTGCAACCGGCTCATGTGATCGTTCAGGAAGATCCGCCACCCAAGAGTCGATAGGCGTCATCAGCCTGTGCGGATGAGGCCGGCTGGCCCGGTGCAGTGTTGAACGACGCCGCAGCCAGTCCAAGCTCGCTCGAGGTTCGCTCCCTGACCGTGCGCTTCGGGGGACTGACGGCGCTGGACGATGTCTCGCTGCATGTGCCTGCCGGTCAGATCGTTGGCATCATCGGCCCGAACGGCGCCGGCAAGACGACCCTTTTCAACGCCGTCTGCGGTTTGTTGCGCCCGCAGGCAGGGGAGATCATCTTCAACGGACGCAACATCAATGGCGTGCGGCCCCACGATCTGAACGGGCTCGGCATCGCGCGCACCCTCCAAGGGCTCGGCCTGTGGCGCGGCCTGACGGTGCTCGAGAACGTGATGACCGGCGCTCGCCGTTCGGCGGCGCCCGGCTTCGTCCTCGCGCTGTTGGGGCTTGACCGGTCCGACCGCTACGAAGCCGGGCTGGCCGGCCTGGCCCTGGCACAGCTGCAAGAGCTCGGCATCGAGGAGAGTGCGAACCGGTATCCCGTTTCGCTTTCCTACGGTGTCCAGAAGCTGGTTTCTCTGGCGCGCGCTCTGGTCTCACGGCCGGGGCTGCTGCTGCTCGACGAACCCGCCAGCGGCCTCACAGCCAATGAGATCAAAGACCTCGCGAACCTGCTGCGCTCGCTGCGCGCGCGGATGTCCATCGCGCTGGTCGAGCACCGCTTGGACCTGGTCATGAACGTCTGCGAACAGGTCCACGTCCTCGATTTCGGCCGCCTCATCGCTTCGGGCCCTGCCGAGCTCGTGCAGAAGGGCAAGGGAGTGACCGACGCTTACTTGGGCGAGGAACTTGGGGTGAGTGACGCCAACGAGGTCGCCCGTGCTCGAGATTGAAGCCCTCAGCGTGGCCTACGAGGGCGTTACGGCACTCGACGGTGTGAGCCTGCGAGTGGCTGGCAAGGGCATCACGGCCGTGCTGGGTCCGAACGGCGCCGGCAAGTCGACTCTCCTGCGTACCATCGCCGGCCTGGTCCGCCCGCGGTCCGGCAGCATTCGCTACAACGGACGTCTGCTCAACGCCATGCCGCCCGAGGCCATAGTTCGGGCGGGAGTCAGCATGGTCCCGGAGGGGGGAGGGATCATCCGCGAGCTGACCGTCGACGAGAACTTGAAGCTGGCGCACCTCTGGCGTCGCGACCCTGCCGACCTCCGCAGGGCTCGGGACGAGGTCATGCAGTTGTTCCCGGCTCTGTCGGAGCGGCGCGATCAGCCGGCCCATTCGCTGTCCGGCGGCGAGCGCCAGATGCTGGCCGTCGGCCGCGCCCTCATGTCGCGGGCCGACCTCCTTCTGATGGACGAGCCGTCGTTGGGCCTGGCGCCAAAGCTCGTCAGCCTGATCATGCGCACTGTTCGCGACCTCAGCGGGAGGCGAGGGCTCAGCGTGCTGTTGGTCGAGCAGAACGCCCGCAGCGCGCTCTCGATCGCAGACGAGGCGGTCCTTCTCTCATCCGGCCGCACGGTGGCCACGCGCCGAGCGGGCGAGCTCGCGCAAGAAGAGGAGCTGTGGCATGCATATCTCGGTTATTGAGGCCGCCGGCGGCGGATGAGCTATTTCATCGTCCTGACGCTCACCGGCATCGCCTCGGGCATGATCTACTCCGCGCTCGCGCTCGCGCTCGTTTTGATCTGGCGGGCCACTCGGGTCGTTAACTTCGCCCAGGGCGCCATGGCGATGGCGACCACCTACATCGCGCTTGCCGTCATCCAGGCGACCGGCAACTACTGGCTCGGCTTCGTCGCCGCCCTGGCCGGCGGTCTGGTCATGGGTGGGCTCGCGGAGCGGAGCCTCGTGCGCTGGGTGGAGGCGGGACCACCGCTCAACGCCGTCATCCTCACGCTCGGCCTTCTCCTGGTGCTGGAGGCGGTCGTGCCCATGATCTGGGGGGCCCAGATTCGCTCGTTCCCGGCTCCGTTCTCGATCGCCGCCACGCAGGTCGGCGGCGTGTTCATCGCCCTGTCGCCCTTCAACATCTTCACGATCCTGGTCGTCCTTTCGGTCGTGGCTGCACTGCTCGTTCTGTTCCGGTTCACAATGCTCGGCCTCCGCATGAGAGCAGCGGCGATCGCGCCCGAGATCGCACGCCTGATGGGTGTACACGTCGGGCGGCTCCTCACCTTCGGTTGGGGCCTGGCGGCGATGACCGGCGCGCTGGCGGGCCTGCTCGTCGCCCCGACCCTGCTGCTCTATCCGAACAACATGGACGCCGTGCTCGTGTACGGGTTCACGGCGGCCGTGCTGGGTGGGCTGGACAGTCCTGTCGGGGCCCTCGTCGGCGGGCTGGCGATTGGAATCGCGCTGTCGTTTGTCGGTGGCTACTTTGGCGGCGACCTCGAGACCGTCGGTGCGCTCGTGATCCTGATCGCCATCCTCATGGTCCGACCGCAAGGGCTGTTCGCGCATGCGGCCGAGAGGCGGGTGTGAGCGTGGTCGCGTCGAGATTCGGAGCCCAGCTGGGCGGCCTTCGACCGACACTTCTAAGGCATGCCGTTCTGTTATTCGGGCTCGGGCTGGCAGCCGCGCTGGCCATCTGGCTGCTTGACTCCCTCAACCCATTCCTCGTCTTTCAGCTGTCGACCGTGAGCTACTTCGCGATCGCGGCCGCCGGACTGACGGTCCTGACCGGCCTCAACGGTCAGCTGTCCCTCGGTCACGGCGCGCTGATGGGGGTTGGCGCCTACACCACCGCGATCCTGCTCAAGCGGTACATGAATCTCAATCCGGGGCTGGTGATGGCCGCCGCCACCCTGATGACGGCGGGGGCTTCGATTGTCGTCGGCTCCGCGGCCGCGCGGCTGCGCGGGCCCTACCTGGCCGGCGCGACTCTGGGCCTGGCCGTCGGGTTGCCAGGTGTCGCGGTGCGGTTCTCCAACATCTTCGGCGGCGACGCCGGCTTGGCCGTTCCCGCCCTGTCTGCTCCCGATGCGCTCAGCTCGATCCCCCAGGAAGTCTGGCTGGCTTGGGTCGGCCTCGTTCCGACCGCCATCACCTTCACCTTGCTGGCGAACCTCGTGCGCACACGGTACGGACGCGATTTCCAGGCCATCCGCGAAGACGAGGTGGCCGCTGCGCTCAACGGTATCCGGGTCGCTCGGACCCAGGTGGTCGCGTTCGTGCTCAGCGGCGCCTGCGCGGGACTGGCGGGGTCGCTGCTGGGCTACACGTCCAACCTCGCCGCGCCGGGCAGCTTTCCGCTGACGCTGTCGCTGGAGCTGCTGGCGGCGATCGTCATCGGGGGCCTTGGCACCCTACCCGGCGCGATCTGGGGTGCGCTGATCATCGTCTTCATTCCCGACTGGATCGGCTCCCTCAACGATGCGCTGCACCTGCCCGGCACCGTCCGGGACGAGCTGCCGCTGGCCCTGTTCGGAGCCGTGTTCGTGATCGCGATGCTGGCCTTCCCGCGTGGCATCCAAGGCGGGTTGACCGGTTTCTGGCGATGGCGGGCGAGGCGCCGCTCGAACCCCGTTTCAATGGGGGCGCCGGATACGTCCTGATGGGCGGCGGGCCTTCAATACGGCGTCACGGCCGCCGCGGTTCTGCCGGCCCGGTGGCAGGCCGGTCGGAGCCGGCCGCCTCGGTGACGTACCTAGCGGGATGGTGCGCGAAAGCCGATCGGCAGCCCGCCGAGCAGAAGTAGTACGGCGCGCCCAGGTACTCAACCTTCTCTTTGGCATCGGTTGGGTCCACGGTCATGCCACACACCGGGTCGCGCACCAACAAGGCTGACGCCGCGGGCGGGATCGCCATCGAGCGCAGCATCTGCACACCGCCGGTCCTCAGGAATCGCCAAGCCATGAGGGCCATGAGCAGCAGGAACGCGATGTCCAGGAACGTCGTGTAGTTCCAGGCCGGATGGGTCTCGAAGACCGCGATGTGGTGGTTGGTCGGCACCAGGCCGAAGAATTGAAACGCACCGCCGACCAGGAAGCCGGCCAGGACCATCGCTCCGTAAGACACCACCAGCAGGTAGAGCGACATCCGGCCGCCGTAGTACTTCCGGTAGATGTTCAAGATCGGCAGGATGATCAGGTCGGCGAAGATGAACGAAACCACGCCGCCGAACGAGATGCCTCCATTCCACAGCACCGCCGCGAGGGGCACGTTCCCGACCGAGCAGACGAAGCTGAGCATCGAAATCACGGGGCCGACGAGCGGTCCCCAGAACTCGTTGAGGGTGGGGTGGGTGGACAGGAAGAAAGCCTGCCAGAAGCTGTCCGGCACCCATGCAGCCAATGCACCGGCGATGAGGAAGCCCAGGGCGAGATCGGCGTAGAGGCTGTAGACGTCCATGAAGAAGTAGTGGGATATCGCGGTGAAGGCGCGCGCCGAGAAGAGCCGGGCAAGGAAGGGTCCCTCGGTGATGGACATGTCCATCTCGCCATGTCCTTCCATATTCGAGCCGACGATTCCGCGCTCGGCCTGGCTCCTGGCCTCGTCGACCAGCCGCCGGCGCAGAGTCAGCTTGAAGATGATCCAGAGAATCACGGCCATGAGCAGGCCGCCGGCGAACTCCGCGGCCACGAACTGCCAGCCCAGGAGGATGAGCAGGACGAGCCCGAGCTCAAAGACCAGGTTCGTCGAGGCGAACTCGAAGATGATCGCGTTCACCAGGGTGGCGCCCTTGCGGAACAGGGCTCGCGCCACCGCCACCGCGGCGTAAGAGCAGCTCGAGCTGGCGGCGCCGAAGCCGCAGGCGAGGGCGAAGCCTTTGAGGTCGGATCGGCCCAGCGCACTTGAAACCGTCTTCTTCGACACCACCGTCTGGACGATGGCGGAGAGGAGGAAGCCGAAGGCCAGCGGCCAGAGGACCTCCCAGAACATGAAAAACGAGAGCTGCAGCGCGTGTGCGGCGGCGTTGACGACCAACATCGGCTACGCCCTCACCAACCGCTCCACGGCCTCGTTGAGCTCGCGGACCTTCTCGCCTCCGCCGCCGGCGCGTATCGCCTCCGTCACGCAGTGCTCCGTGTGGTCCGCCAATAGCTGCAGCGCGACGCTCTCAAGAGCCGCCCTCACCGCATTGACCTGTGTGAGGACGTCGATGCAGTACCGGTCCTCCTCGATCATCTTCTGAACTCCACGCACCTGACCCTCGATCCGGTGAAGCCGAGCCTGAATCCTGCTCTTGTCCTTGGAGTAGCCTCGCATGCCGGGCATGATACCCCCCGAGGGTATGGGCCCGCAGGACGCGACCGGCTCGCATGGGCCAAATGCTCCATCGACGCTGGGCCGGCGCCGTCGTAGCCTGCCTTTACCAGTCGATTGCCGCCTGCGCCCGATCGGTTTGGGAGGGGGTCCACATGGCAGATCACTTAGACGCACCCGGTCTCACGTCCCCGGCCATGGATGCGAGAGTGGATGTCACCGACCACTTTGCGTTCCAGCAACCCGGCCACGCGTCCAGGACCGTCCTGATCTTCAATGTGAATCCCCTGGCGCCCAGCCATGCCGATGAGTTCCGGCACGACGCTCTTTACGAGACGCTGGTCGACACGAATGCGGACGCCAAACCGGACATCGCGTTCCGCTACCGCTTCACCCGCAAGGAGGCGGGCAGGCAGTTCGCTCGGGTCACCCGCGCCGAGATTGAACGCGATCTCCAGGATGGCCACATCCACGAGGAACTCGAGACGGAGGTGCTCGTCGAGCATGCGCCGGTCTCCTTCGGCTCACACGCCCGCATCACCAAAGGCCACGACGACGTGCGCTTCTTCGCCGGCTTCCGCAGCGACCCATTCTTTTTTGACCTTCTGGGCTTTCTGAACGGTTTCAAGTTCACGGGTAGCGACTTCTTCATCGACAAGAACGTTTTCGGCATGGTGCTGGAGATGCCGAGCCGCCTGCTCGGCCGCAACCCAAAGGTGGGTGTTTGGACCCGGACCCTGGTGCCGATGACTCTTCAGCCCGACCATCTGACGCAGGTGGACCAGATGGGACGGCCCGCGATCAACACCGTCTTCAATCACGGCAACGACAAGAACATCTTCAACATGACCCAACCCGACAAGATGCGGACCACGAAAATCGGGTCGGGTATGACCTTCCTCGAGAGCTTCGAGGCGACTCTGAGTTCATTCGGCTATTCGGCGGCGCAGGCCAAAGCGATCGCTGAGATCCTCCTGCCCGACATTCTCACCTTCGACTACTCGAGCACGGCCGGCTTCCTGAACGGCCGCCGGCTGCAGGACGACGTGATCGATACCTCACTAGGCCTGGTCACCGACGGCAAGATCACGACCGACCTCGTCGGCAAGCACACCGATTACCTGGCCACCATGCCCTACCTGGGCGCACCCCACGTCTGATGAGGGAGGCGAAGAGGATGAACCGAGTGGACCGCAGGACCTTCCTGAAGTTGGCCGGCAGCGGCTCGGTCGCGGTCGCCGCCGCGGCGGTGTCCGGCTCCGCGGTGCTGCTCCCGCCGGCGAGTCGATACCTGTCGTTCCGGGCCTCCACCGGGCTCCCGGCCAAACCGCTGCCGAGCATGGTCACCAAGATCGTCGATGGCCGCGTCGACCTGACCAGCGGAACCGGGATCGTCAACAGCCGGGTGCTGGCCGGCTACCCTGAGCCGAGCCAGATTGCGCTGCCCGGGCTCAGCCGGCTGATCCGGGTCACCAGCGCGACCCAGGAAGGGGGACTCGTGCGTCTGACCGGCGTGGTCGACGACCGCTCCCAGCTCCAACCGCGGGAGGCGCCGGAGGTTCAGATCACGATCGACCGGGCGCGGGGCATCGTGATCGCGCCGCTGGCAGGCCACGATGTCACGCTGACCCTCGAGGACCTGCCTGCCTGACCGCGAGCTGGTCCGGGCCGCCGGGCGCGTTCAGTCCTAGACCAGGCCTAAGCGGACTGCGCTGAGAGCTGCACCCGCGCGGTCGTGGATGCCCAGCTTGCCGTAGATGTGCGTGATGTGGTTGCGTGCGGTTCGGGTCGAGATGCCCAGGCGCGAAGCGATCTCCTTATAGGTCAATCCACGGGCCGCCAACGCGAGCACCTCGGTTTCTCGCGCGCTGAGCCGCCTTGCCATCCGAGCCTCCCCAAGATCGCCGCGCCGCCGCCTCACCGACTGGTACGGCGCATCGGGCCGATCGGATCATCGTCCGATCCCGGCGGGGTGGGGGTCAGCCTGGTTCGGCCGATGCGAGACGAGGCGCAGCCTCACCCCCGGCTCATGCGCTCGCGGATGCGCCAGGCGAGAAGTGCCGCCAGCACCACCAGTGCGGCGGCGCCAATGGTGTATCCATGCGCGGCCAGCCACGCGCCCGCCCCGGTCGCGGCCAACGCGCCGACGAAAAGCGGGCCGGCGCAGCAGACGACGGCAACGATCGCCATCACCGGGGCGGCGAGCGATCGAGTCCGGGCCGGTGATCGCGGGCCGGTTGGCGCCTGGCCTCCTGCCGGTCCGTGCTCGGGAGAATCGGCCGGCTCCGCTGTTCTTCGACTCTCCATCACACCCACTCAGGTCCGATACGCGTGCAGGCGGCGAGCCGGTCGCAGATCGGTTCCATCGCGTCCGCCGCCCGATCCATGATGCCGACCAGGCCGTCCAGTGCAAGGCGATAGATGACTTCCTTGCCCCGCCGCTCGGTGCTGACGAAACCGCAGTGACGCAGGCAGGCGAGATGGGTGCTGACTCGAGGCTGTGGCTGTTCGACCGCGGCGACCAGCTCGCCAACCGTGCGCTCGCCTGCGCTGAGCAGCTGCAGGAGCTTCAGGCGCGTGGGATCGCCCAGGACGCGAAAGAAGCGCGCCGCCGCGCTCGTCTCAGTCGGAGCCTGGAAGACGGAATTCATATCTGGCAAACAGGATACTATATTCATGTCCGGCTGGCACGGGATTGCATTTCATGAGGAGGCACCACAGATGACGACCAAGCGCATGGAGATCGAGGGCATGACCTGCGAGCACTGCGAAAAGACCGTGGCCGAGGCACTGACGTCGGCGGGGGCGGCGGCGGCCCAGGTCAGCTGGCGTGGCGGCCAGGCGGTCTTTGAAGCCGCTGACGCTTCAGATCACCAGCTGACCAGCGCCGTCGAAGAGGCCGGCTACAAGGTCACCTCGATCGCGGCCGAAGCCGAGCGGCCGACGGGCTTTCGTGCCGTTGTCGGCGACGCGCGCTCCGATTACGACCTCGTCGTCATCGGCTCCGGATCGGCGGCGTTCGCGGCTGCCATCCACGCCGCCGGCGCCGGTGCCCGCGTCGCCCTCATGGAGTCCAACGTCGTCGGCGGCACCTGCGTCAATGTGGGATGCGTTCCATCCAAAGCGATGCTGGCTCCAGCCGAACAGCGCTACCGTGCGGGCCATCATCCGTTCGCCGGCATCGAACGGGCGGCGCTCGGCTTCGACCTTGGGCAGCTGGTGGACGCCAAGGCGGCACTCGTCGATGAGCTGCGCCAGGAGAAGTACATGGATCTCGCCGCGAGCTATGGCTTCACGATTTGCAAAGGTTTGGCTGAGTTCGTGGATGCGCAGACCATCGAGTGCGGCGGCGAGCTGATTCGCGCCGGCAAGTACATCATCGCGACCGGCGGATCGCCGGCCGTTCCGCCGGTTCCCGGCCTGAAGGACGCGGGCTACCTCACCAGCACCACGGCGCTCGAGCTCCGCCAACCGCCGAAGCGGATGGCCGTGCTGGGCGCCGGTCCGGTGGGACTGGAGATGGGCCAGCTCTTCATGCACCTGGGTAGCAGCGTCACCTTCATCACCCGCGGCGAAGTGGCGTCGCGGGAGGAGCCCGAAACCTCACAGACGCTCACGGCCGTCCTCGAGCAGGAGGGCGCGCGGGTGATCACCAATGCTGAGGTGACCGGGGTCGAACGGGTCGCCGGCGGGCGACGCGTCAGCTTCAGGCACGACGGCCGAGAAGAAGTCCTGGACGTCGATGAGATCCTGGTCGCGACGGGCCGGAGGCCGAACACCGAGAGCCTCGGGCTGGAGAAAGCCGGCATCGAGGTGACCAAAAACCGGGCGATCAAGGTCGGTGACGATCTCCAGACCACGAATCCGCGGGTGTGGGCGGCGGGCGACGTGACCGGGCACCGGCAGTTCGTCTACGTCGCGGCCTATGAGGGCAACATCGCTGCCCGCAACGCCCTCCAGGCGGCCGGACGAAAAGTCGACTTCCACGCCTTGCCGCGGGTGATCTTCACCTCGCCGACTTTCGCCGCCGCGGGGCTCACTGACGAGCAGGCGAACGCCCGAGGCATCAAATGCGAGTGCCGCGTCCTACCGATGTCGGCGGTGCCCAGGGCGCTGGTCAACCGTGATACCCGAGGCTTCATGAAGATCGTGGCGGAGGTCGGAACGGGCAAGATCCTCGGCGCCAGCATGGTCGCCGACGGAGCCGGGGACGTCATCCACAGCGCCGTCCTGGCGATCCAGTTCGGGCTGACCACCGATGACATCGCCAATGCCTGGGCGCCATACCTCACGTTCGCCGAGGCCTTCAAGCTCGCCGCCCAGACTTTCAAGCGCGACGTGTCCAAGCTGAGCTGCTGCGCGGCATGAGCGGGATGTCCGTCCGCCGGCCGAAGACGAGGCTGAAGCCGCCGCTCGACCTCGAGGCCCTGGTGCGAACCGCGGCGTTTCAGCTCCTGTTCACTCGTGCCGAAGCGATCGCACCCGAGACGCTTGCCGAGGCCTCCGGCCTCCGCTTGGACCGGCTGGCCGCGCTGCTCGAAGAACTGGACCGGGCCGGGCGCATCCGGCGCGACGGTGCCGGGCAGGTCGTCGGTTCAACCGGCCTGAGCGTCATTCCTGACCGCCACGAGATCGAAGTCGAGGGACGCCGGTTCTGGACCTGGTGCGCCTACGACATCCTCGGCATCTTCGGAGCTCTACGGGCTGGCGGCCGGGCGTTCTCTCCGAGTCCGCCCGACCGCAGCCTGATCGAAGTCCGTTTCGATCGCGGCAGGCCGCGGCCGAGCGACGCGGTACTCTTCCGGCCTGATACAGAGCTGATCGACTGCTGCCAGAACGTGTATGAGGAGTGGTGTCCGAACAGCAATCTCTTCGCCAACCGCGAGCTGGCCGAAACCTGGGCCGCGGGTCATGGCGTCAGCGGCAAGGTCCTCAGCCTTGACGAAGCCGCAGACCTCGCGTTGGAAGCGTGGCAGCCCCTCACCGAAGGTCTCACCTCAAGTGAGTTGCCGCCGAGCTGATCGCCTGGCTGCATCAGCTGAGCTTGCGTCCGCCGGCCCGCGGCCGCTTGGCCGGGAAATGACAGGCGACGAGCGGCGTCACGCGACTCCATCCGCCGGTTTGATGTTCTGGTTGGATCGAAAGATGTTGTCCGGGTCGTACCGCGCCTTGATCCGGGCCAGCCGTTCGTAGCGCGGACCATAGGCGGCGCGCACGCGAGCCTCGCCTTCGTCGTTGTGGAGGAAGTTCACGTACACACCGCCGGTCGAGTGCGGCTCCAGGGCGGCAAAGTAGTCGCGGCACCAGCTGATGTCGGGATGCTGAGGCCCTCCCTCCGGCCATGCGGCGTTGATGTTGATCGCGTGCACGGCGTCGCGGCCGCTCGCGGCGGTGGCGTCCTCCGGCCGCTCGGCGATGGCACCTCCGAGGTGGAACAGGAGGGTGTACGAGGCCGGTGAGGCCTTGCCCCATGCCCGCTCCAACATGACCTCCACGGCAGCGTCCGTCAGCGAAGGCAGGTAATGCGACTTCCAGTAGTAGCCCCAGTGGTGCGGGACGCTGGCGTCGAACATCGACTGGTGCTCGAGGTATGGCTTTCGCTGAACGAGGTCGGCCGCGGGTGGTCCGAACTTGCGCAGCGGCCGCAGCACCTCCTCTCCGTGCTCCGGCTCACCGGCATAGCAGGGGATGAGCATCAGGACGTCAGTGCCGCGCAAATCCTGTGGAACCCAGTCGAGCGGTGGTGCGGTGCGGAGGCTGACGTAAACGGCCAGCTCGTTCGGCGCGGAGGAGATGAACTCTCGATAGAAAGCGAGCGCTTCGCGCGCCTGCTCAGGAGTGAACAGGAGCGGTCCGGCGAGGACCATGTTGCCAAGCGGGTGGAGCTGGAACTCGAATCTGGTCACGATCCCAAAGTTCCCGCCGCCGCCGCGCACTGCCCAGAAGAGCTCCTCGTGCTCGTCGGCCGCCGCGCGGACCCGGCTCCCATCGGCGAGCAGCATCTCGACTGAGAGCAGGTTGTCGGACGTCAATCCCCAGCGCCGGCTGAGCCAGCCGAAGCCACCGCCGACCGTCAGCCCCGCCACGCCCGTGTGGGTGACGATTCCAGCCGGCGCGGCCAGGCCGTGGGCCTGGGTGGCGGCATCGAAGTCGCCCCACAGAGCCCCTGGCTCGACCCAGGCGGTTCGCGCACGAGGCTCCACCTCCACCCCTCGGAGCGCCGAAAAGTCGATCACGACCCCGCCGTCGCACAGGGCCGAACCGGCGACGTTGTGCCCGCCGCCACGGATCGCGACCGGCAGCCCCTCGGCAAGTGCGTGTCTGAGCGCCATCGCCGCGTCGTCCGTGTCCATGCACCGCGCGATCACCGCGGGCCTGCGGTCGATGGCGTCGTTCCAGATCCGCCGCGCCTCGTGGTAGCCGCCGTCCTCCGGTTGGATGAGGGTGCCTCTGAAGCTTGCGAGACCGCTGAGCATCTTCATGCCGGGAGCATGAGACACCGGCTGGCAACCGGCAATAAGCAAATTTCTCAGCCAACTCCAAGGGTTCTGCCACCGTTCTCAAAGTTTCCGGCCGCATCGTGGGACACATCTCGAGCACCTCGCTACCGGAGGCCAACCCACATGTCGGAAATGGACAGAGAATCGATTGAATCGGGTCAGCCGTCGCTGACCGCGCCGCAGCCGGCGGATCCACCGTCGCCGCTGCCGCCAGCGCCGCCTGCTGCCGCCCCCGCCAACAACTCGTTGGGGCATCGCATCGCGTCGATCGTGGTGCTGGTCGCGGTCGTGGCCGCCGCAGGCGGCGCCGGCATCGGCTGGAGCCTGGCGAGAGGCATCAGCCCGCACCCGCCGCAGATCTCGTTGCCGGCGCCGATCCAGGCCGTCAACCCGGACACCGGGTCCGGAGCCGGTGCCCAGAACGGAAGCCTCAACGCCGCCGCCATCGCCGCCAAGGTGGATCCCGCGATCGTCGACATCAACACCGTCACCGTCTCCGGCGAGGCGGCCGGCACCGGCATGATCCTGACCTCCTCAGGTGAGGTGCTGACCAACAACCACGTCATCAACGGAGCCACCAAGATCCAGGTCACGATCGCGGGTCGTTCTGGAACGTACGCGGCCGAGGTCGTCGGCGTGCATCTGAGCGCGGACGTCGCTCTTCTTCAAATCCGCGGCGTCTCCGGGTTGCCGGTCGTGACGATGGCGCGCTCTTCGAGCCTTCACGTCGGCGACAAGGTCGTCGCCCTTGGCAACGCGCTCGGTCTGGGCGGCACTCCGCACGCCACCCAGGGCACGATCACGGCTCTCGATCAAACCATCACGGCCGGTGAAGGCCGCGCCGCCTCAGAAACCCTGACCGGGATGATCCAGAGCGACGCCAGCATCAGCCAGGGCGATTCAGGCGGCCCGCTCGTCAACGCCGCCGGCCAGGTCATCGGGATGATCACCGCTGGGGACGTGCAGGGTTTCCGGTCGACCAGCTCAACCGTCGCGTACGCGGTCCCGTCGGATGCCGCGCTCGCGAGCGTCAACAAGATTCGCTCGGGTCAATCCGGCTCCGGGTTCATCATCGGTCCCGTCGGTTTCCTGGGAGTCCAGGTCCGCGACTTGGACGGCTCCATCGCCGCGCGGCTCGGCCTGAACGTGCCGTCGGGCGCCCTCGTGGTCGGCGTGCAACCGGGATCACCCGCTGCCGCGGCCGGCATCGGCCAGTACTCCGTCATCACGGCGGTCGGAGGCGCAGCTGTCATCTCGATCGACACGCTTGGCACCGCGCTCCACGCCCACAAGCCGGGCGAGCGCTTGCCTGTGACCTGGGTCGACCAGAATGGCACGCATACCGCGACGGTCACACTGATAGCGGGACCGGCGATCTGACCCATGGCAACCCCGGCGCGGTGCCTGAGGCGGCTGGCGGTCGATCGGTTCGGCCTCGAGGAGACCTCACAGAGCAGCGGCTGCCGCTGACCGGTTATCCTTGGAGGGTTGTGCGTATCGTAGTCAAGGATCCCGAGGAGTTCGAGCAGGCACTTCGGGAGTTCCGCCGCAAGGTGCAGGAGCAGGGGCTCGTGCGCGAGATGCGACGCCGTTCGCACTACGTCCCGCCGGCGGAAGCTCGCAAGATCAAGAGCCTCCGCGCGCGGCGTCGCCGGACCCGCTGACCGGCGCCTACCACCGCTCGGGAGGCGAATGGTAGAGGCGGGAGGGGCACCTTCCCGAATCCTTGGGGACCACCTGCCAGTGGCCCTCGCGCGCTGTCCGATGATGCGACAGCAGAGCCGAGGTGGTGACCTTGAAGATGCATGGTTCCCTCACCCCAACCTTCTTCCCGAGGGGGAGAGCGGGGTACATGATCCCCTCACCCCAACCTGGCTATAATCGATGCGTTCGGTGACCATGGCGGAGGGGAGACACCCGTTCCCATTCCGAACACGGCAGTTAAGCCCTCCAGCGCCGATGGTACTGTCGGGGTAACCCGGTGGGAGAGTAGGTCGTTGCCGAGCGTTTTTATGAGTCCCGGAGCCCGCAAGGGCGACGGGACTCATTGTTTCTAGTCGATCGCCGGCTCGGCTTCCGCGAGGCTCTCCGCATGCAGGCTGGGTAGGAGCAGGTAGCAGCGGATGCTCAGCAGCACCAGCAGGGCGATCAGGGCGGCCAGAACGTCGAGCACGATCTGCCCGACTCTGGCGTGGAACAGGATGATCAGCAACCCCTCGGCGCCGCAGGCCGCCGCGAGTATCGGAACGAAGACGCGATCGTGCACCGCCATGAAGAACTGGACGAGCAGGTTGTCCAGCGACAGCGCCAGGCCGATGACGCCCACGGCGAACACGTAAGGCGTCGCGTCGCGGAACCCGGGACCGAACAGGATGCCGACGACCAGCCCCGGCACCACGGCAAAGACCAGCAGGGCGCCGGCGCCCAGCGCCGCCAGGATCCCGGCTGAGGAGAGGAGGATCCGCCCAGGGTGCTGCTCCTTGGCCACCGCCTCCACAACTCTCGGGAACAGCACCTGGCTGACGCTCAGGGTCAGGAAGAAGAGGATGGTCCCGATCTTGTTCAGCCCGCCGTAGATGCCGCCGTCATGGCCGCTCAGGTAGTGCTCGGCGAGGATCACGTCCTGGTTGTAGAGGATCTGGATGCCGATGATGCCTGCGGCCGCGGTCAGTGAGAACCCGGCCATGACCCGCAACCGGACCCTTCTGCCCGTGCGGCGGAAGTGGTCGCGCAGTGAATACAGTCCTACACCGAAGCAGATGGCGAGCCCCGTGAACACCGCCGCCATCGCGCCTGAAACGGCATAGCCGGCTTTGAGCAGCCCGAACACCACGGCGGTGCGCACGATCAGCTCCAGCGAAAGGTTGAGTGAAAGCGCCGGGAATCTCTGCACTCCCTGGAGGATGCCGCGCGGAATCGCCACCTGCCAGATCAGCGCGATCGAGAAGCCGAGGATGACGATCGGGATCGTCGAACCCAGGTGCTCGAAGGCCGCCACCGGACGCGCGAACAGGGTCGTCAGGAGCACCGCCACCAGGCAGGGGATGGCGACCAGCCTGGTGGTGCGGGCCAGAAGCGACCGGACGCCGGCATCTCCGCGAGCCGCCAATGTCGCGGTGTACCTGGCGAGGACGACGATCAGGATCAGGGCCGGGGCGGTCCCGACGGCGTAAAGCGCGATCAGGAATGCAACCTGGCCGTAGGTGGCCGGCCCGAGCACCCTCCCCGCGATGGCGTGGAAGACGAACCCGCCGATGCCCGCGACCAGTCCGCCGACGAACAGGACCAAGTTTTGCCGGACCAACCGGTTCCGCCGGACCTGGGCCAGGCGCTGGCCGAGACCCAGTCGCGCGCCGGTCTGCACAGTCCGGGAGATTCTACTCGACGCGTGCACCGCGCCCCGGCGGCGATAATGCGTTCCCGATGCCCGATCAGGCGAAGCCCATCGTCTCAGCACTGATAGTCAGCTACAACGCCAAGGACCTTCTTCTCCGGTGTCTGCAGGCTTTCTTCGCGAGTGCGGACGTGCCGGTGGAAGCCGTGGTCGTGGACAACGACTCGTCTGACGGATCGGCCGCGGCGGTCACGGACGAGTATCCGCAGGCGACCGTGCTCGTCCAGCCGAAGAACCTCGGCTACGGGCGGGCCGCGAACGTCGGGCTGGAGCGCTGCCAGGGCCGCTTCGTGCTTCTTCTGAACACCGACGTGACGGTCGACCCGCAGTGCGTCGGCAGGCTCGCGGATTTCCTCCTGACGCGGCCGGACGCTGGGGCTGTGGGTCCGCGGGTCCTGCTCTCTGACGGCCGCTTCGACCCTGACGCACGCCGGGCCTTTCCCCTCCCGAGCACGCTCTTCTACCGGACCGTCGGTCTGAGCCGGCTGTTTCCGAAGAGCCCGCGCTTCGGCCGCCACAACATGGGGCACGTCCCGGAATCGGATGTCCACGAGATGGATTCCGGCACCGGCGCCTGCCTGATGCTGCGGACGGCGGCCTTGGATCGTGTCGGGTTCTTCGATCCGCGCTACTTCCTGTTCGGCGAGGACATCGACCTGTGCTACCGGCTCAAGCTCGGCGGTTGGAAGGTCTTCTACCTGCCGGCCGCCGGCGCCGTCCATCACGACCGCCCGGGCGATGCCGGGGCGCGAAGGCGGATGTCATACGAGCGGCACCGGGCGATGTGGGCTTACCACTTCAAGCACCACGCCGAGGACGTTTCGGCGTTCGGCAACGGGTTGGTCTGGGCGCAGATCTGGGGTCGATGGGCGGCAGAATGGGTAAAAGATTCAGTTGCAAGGGGTAGGACGAGGAGAGAGTCGAGCTAGGTGTATCACCAGATCGCCCGCAACAAGCGCAACAGCGTCGTCGTGATCCTCGGGTTTCTCGCGGTCTGGCTGGTGGCCGGCCTGATCGTCGGCGCGATCGCTTACGGGACGAGCGGCGCGATCACGGGCGCCATGGTCCTGGGCCTGCTGGGCGTCGGCGCGGCTCTGTTCTCCTACTACTTCGGGTCGGCGACGGTCCTTTCCGCGATGGGCGCGCAGAAGGCCGATCCGCAGCGGTTCCAGCAGCTCTACAACGTCGTCCAGGCGCTGGCCATCGGCGTCGGCTTACCGATGCCCGAGGTCTTCATCATCAACGACCCGAGTCCCAACGCATTCGCCACCGGGCGCGATCCCAACCACGCCGCGGTGACCGTGACGACCGGGCTGCTCGAGATGATGAACCGCGAGGAGCTGGAGGGCGTGCTCGCGCACGAGATGAGCCACATCAGGAACTTCGACGTCCGCCTGCTGCTGGTGGTCACGACCATGATCGGGCTCGCCGCGCTGATCGCGAGCATGTACTGGAACGGTGCTTGGCGCATCCGCAGCCGTGACGACCGGGCAGTCCTGGTCGTCTTCGCCGTCGGCATCATGTTCACGCTCATCGCCTTCCTCGTCGGGCCCCTCATGCAGCTCGCGCTCTCACGCCAGCGCGAGTCGCTTGCGGACGTGAGTGGGGTCGAGCTCACACGCAACCCGGTCGGCCTCATCAATGCGCTGAAGAAGATCGCGCAAAACGACAAGCCCCCCGAGCGTTTCAACCACGCGGCGGCCGCGATGTGCATCGACAACCCGCAGGAGCACCACGGCAGCTTCTTCAACCACCTGTTCGACACCCACCCTCCCATCGAGGAGCGAATCGCCGCCCTGGAGAGGATCGCGAGCGTCCAGCAGACCTGACCAGGCGCCGTCCGCGTTGCGTTAGCTAATAATCGCTTTGCCGTGCAGGGCTGGGTCAGTCCGGACGCCATGTCGCCGATGCTGGCGAGGTTCCTGCGCGTCCGGCGCAGCGAGCTCAACCGCACGCTCCAGGTCGCCGGCTTCGCGATCGTCGTCGGCTGGGCCATGTACACGGCGTTCAACGCGACCCAGGCGATATTCCTGGCCAAGGCGGGGCCGCACGCCTACCCGCTCTTCTTCATCGTCCTGGCCCTGGCCGTCTGGCCGATGGTCGCGCTGCAGGGAATCGTCACCCGAAGAATCGGCGTCGGCCGCGCATTCCGCCTGAATCTCGCACTCAATTCCGTGGCCGCCCTGGGCATCTATGCCGCATACGCGGTGGGGGAGACCGCGACCGTGGCCTTCACTGCCTACGTCGTCTACTCGGTCGCGTTCGAGCTGGTGATGCTCCATTTCTGGAGCTTCGCGAGCCAGCACTTCAACCTGCTCGAGGGGAAGCGCATCTTCCCGGTGATCGCCGCGGGCTCGAGCATCGGCTACATCCTGGCCGGCTTCACGACCACGGTCGTCGCCGTCTACTCGACCGAGCCGTTGATGATCGTCTGGGCCTTCGGCGCCGGCGCGGCAGCGCTGATCTCCGTCGGCCTCGAGCGGCGCCTGTTTCGCCCGGAGTTCATCGACGACGCCGACGAGTTCCTGGCCGACCACGAGGCTGCCCTCAAGAAGCACGGCGTCCTCGCCATCCTCAAGGGTGCGGTCCGCTATGTGACCGGGAGCAGGCTCGTGCTCGCCCTGGTCCTGCTCGCCCTGGTCCTGCAGGTCGCGAGCCGGGTCGGCGACTACCTGGTCGCCGTGCTCTTCGTCGCCGCGACGCACGGCAACCTGCAGTCGCTGACGATCCTCATCGGCAACGCCTGGCTGGTGAGCTATGCCGTCCAGCTGGCGGTGAGCCTGTTCGTCACCCCGTGGGTCCTCAACCAGCTGGGCGTGAAGAACGCCATCATGGCCCTGCCTGTATTCACCCTTGTCGGATTCACGGCGGTGGCCCTCAGCCCTGTGCTGGCCACCTCGCTCTTCCTGTTCATCGTCCGCAACGGGCTCCAGACCGGACTGGACGACCCGGCCGAAAGCGTGCTCGGCACCGCCCTGCCGGCGCAGGTGAGCCCGAAGCTCAAGTTGCTGCTCGAAAACGCGGTGCTGCCGGGCGCCGCCGTGCTCAGCGGCGCGGGTTTGCTTCTGGTCCAGAGGTCGGGCGCGGCCGGCGTCGAGGTGCTGGCGGTCATCGGCATCGCCGCCGGCGTGCTGTTCATCCTGGCGGCGCTGCGGGTACGGGGCCTGTACGTGCACGCGATCTATGAGCGGCTGCGCACTCACGCCCTGAGCCTTGGCGATTTCCAGCAGGCGGTCGGCCGCCCCAGCCCGGAGCAGGTCGCCGAGCTCCAGGGCTTCATTCGCGGCACCGACGACAAGGCGCGACAGTTTGCGGCGGCCGCGCTGGGCAAGCTCTCGCCCGACGTCTTCACGGCCATGCTGCCCGAGCTGCTGGCGGCGGCCGACCCGGTCGTGCGCCGGCTGGCCTTGCAGCTGGCGCCTCCGGACAGCATCGCCGTGGAGCAGCTCGATGCGGCCGGGCGCGACCCCGACGGTTGGGTCCGGGCGGCTGCCGCCGTCGCGGGGGCCACCCGAAAGGAGCGGTGGTCGCGGTCGGATGAGGTCATGGGCGAGCTCTGGCGCTCCCATGCATCGACCGATCGCGCCGCGGCCGTCTGGGCGGCGGCTTTTGTCGGCGCCCAGGAGATGGTGGCGGAGGCCATGCGGGATGCTGAGCCGCGAGTGCGTTTGGAGGCGATCCGCAGCTTCGCCAAGATGAAGGCACAGGTCGCCAACGTGTCCGCTGGCGTGATCGCCTGCCTCCGGGATGGCGACGTCGAGGTGCGGCGAGAGGCGCTTCGACAGGCCGTCCGCTGGACGCCGCCGGGCGGCCAGCGCCAGGCTTTCGCCGAAGCCCTGGCTGAGGCGCTGGCCAGTCGGGACCGCGACGCCCGACGCCTGGCGGCGGAGGCGATGGCGGCTCAATCGCCCGACGCTCTGGTGCTCACGCTGCCGCTGCTGAGGTCGCGAGACGAGACCGCGGCGGCCACCGTCGAGGCCCTGCTACGCAGCGGGCGCCCAGACCTCTTTCGGCAGGCGCGGGTCCATCTTGAGTCGCACCTGGCGGATGCGCTCCACATGGCGCGGCTGGCGGCGCGGGTGGCGGCGGGCGCGCCCAAGGACGAGGGTGACGTGGTCGCCGGCTACACGCTGCTGCGCATCGGGCTCGACGATTACGTCCACAACGCGGCCGAGTCCGGGCTTGCGGCGATGAGGGCGCTGCAGGGTAAAAGAGGCTTCGCCACGGTCGAACGCGGCCTTCGATCCGAGGAGTCCAGAGCCCGGATAGAGGCGCTGGAAACGCTGATAAACTTCGGCCCGGGCTGGCTCGCCGGGCGGCTGGCGCAGCTGCTGGACCCCGGGTCGTTCGAGGGAGGGTCGGCTCGTCCGCTGACACATGCCGAGCTCAAAGCGCTTGCGAACCATCCCGACAAGTGGGTCCGGGAGACCGCCGAAGCGGTTGCCCAAGGGCTCGGCGTGCACATGAAAGAGCTGATCGCCCTCAAACGCGTGCCGCTCTTCAGCACCCTCAGCCTGGAGCAGCTCGCGAGCATCGACCGCCTCATGGTGACCCGCCACTACGCACGAGGCGAGTCGATCTTTCGGAAGGGCGACGTCGGCGCCGAGCTGTACGTCGTCCTCGAGGGCGAAATTCGAATTCATCTCGACCACGACGGGCGCGAGGTCACCGTCGCGCGCCACGGACCGAGCACCGTGGTGGGCGAAATGTCAGTGTTCGACGATCAGCCGCGCTCTGCCAGCGCCGAGGCGAGCCAGGACAGCACCGTGCGGGTGCTGCGCCGAGATCGAATGCACGCCATCGTCCACGAACACCCGGAGGTGCTGCTGGAGTTCGTCAAGAACCTGAGCCACCGCCTGCGCGTCATGAACGACCAGCTGGAGCTGGCGAAGCCGGCGCAGCCAGGGGCCGCACCCACCGCGGCCGACTGATCAGCCGGCGAACGGTTCGGGCTCGGCTCGGATCTCGATCTTGCGGCGAGCCGCGTCGAGGCGCTCGGTGCATACCTTCAGGTAGACCCGAGCTTCGTCGACGGCTTGGAGCGCGTCCTCGAGCGAAAGGTCTCCGTCCTCGAGCAGCTTCAGCTTCTCGTCCAGCTTCTCGAGCGCTTGCTCGTAGCTCAGGTCCTGGCTCACGGCTCGACCTCGTCGACGCGCGCGCCCAGCCGCCCGGCGCCCAGCCGGATGCGGAGCCTGCGCTCGACTGCGGTCCCGGCGGCGGAGCGCAGCACCGCGCCAGACTCGGCGTCCTGGGTGATGCTGTACCCGCGCGAGAGGACCGCATCAGGGCTCAGGGCGACCAGTTGCTGCCGGCGGTGCTCCAGCCCGCGACCGGCGATGGCGAAGCGCTCGGCAAGCGCCCGGTCGAGGCGGTCGCCGGCGCGGCGGGCCGCAAGCGCGTTGCGACTTCGCGTCAACCGCGCCAGGGCGGCGCTGTGCAGTCGCCGTCCACGCTCTCGCATCGCGTCCTCACGCCGCGCGACCTGCGCCAGCGGGCTCAAGCGAGCCAGCTCCGAGGCCGCCCTCGCCAGCCGCTCCACCCGCTGGCGCACGAGCGCGGGCAGGAGCTGCCCCATGCGCTGCTTTTTGACGGCCAAGCGCTCCGCCTCCCGGGCGACGCGCTGACCGATCTCGCGGTCCAGCCGGCGCCCCCGCTCGCGGAGCTGGGTGAGTAGGTCCGACTTCTTGGGCACGACGCGCGCGCCGGCTTCGGTCGGCGTCCGGCACTCCGCATCACCGACGAGGTCGGCGACGGTGCGGTCGGACGTGTGGCCGAGGGCGGTGACCACCGGCAGCCTCGATTCGAGGATCGCGCGCGCCACCACCTCGGTGTTGAACGCGTACATCTCCTCAAAGCTGCCGCCACCACGGGCCACCACGATAACGTCCGCCAGCGCCTCCTGGTTGCACCGCCGTAGGGCTCGCGCGACGCTGGCCGGCGCGCTCGCTCCCTGCACCTGGACCGGGTAGACGACGATGCTCATGTTCGGATAGCGCTCCAAGATCGTTTCCTGGAGGTCGTGGATGACGGCCCCGGTGGGCGAGGTGACCAGTGCGACCGCTTGGGGAAGGAAGGGCAGGCGGCGCTTGCGCGTCGGGGCGAACGCGCCCTCGGCCTCGAGCCGGCGCTTCAGCTCCTCGAGCCGCGCGCGGAGCTTGCCGACGTCGTCGAACTCGACCCGGTCGACGATGAAGCTGAGCCGTCCGGTCTTGCCGAAGAAATCGACGCGGCCGCGGAAGACGAACACCTGGCCGTCTTCGGGCAGGGTCGTGACCCGCCGCGCGTCATCGGCGAACAGGACGGCGTCGAGCCGGCTGACGCCGTCCTGGATGGAGAAGTTGAAGTGACCGGCCCCGCCGCGCTTCATACCGCTGACCTCGCCCTTCACCAGCATGGCGGTGAGCGGGCGAAGCTCGCGCCGGATCTCGTTGGCGAGCTCGGTGACGGTGTAGGGGCGTTGAGCTTCGACTGGCCGCAGCAGCGGGTCTAACCCCCGATCTGGGACATCGACTTTGCGGGCTTGATGAAGCCGGGCTGGTTGATGAGGTGGCCCTCCTCCTTGCGCCAGACGGCGGTCTCGATCACGCCACGGAGGTGCTCGTCCGAGACGCCCGACCGCATGAGGTCGCGCAGCGGCGTCTCCTGCAGAGAGAACAGGCACGTGCGCAGGCCGCCCTCGGCGGTCAGGCGGATGCGGTTGCAGGTGGTGCAGAACGCCTGGCTCACCGATGAGATGAAGCCGACCCCGCCCGGCGCGCCGTCGGCGAAACGGAAGCGGGTGGCCGGTCCAGGCCTCGGATCGGCGACCGGCAGCAGCGGAAACAGGTCTTCGATCTGCTCCTGGATGCGCCGGCTGGGGACCACCTGCTCGTTGGTCCAGATGCCGTCGCCGTCCAGCGGCATGAATTCGATGAACCGGACCTCGTAACCCTCGTCGCGGGCGAGACGGGCAAAGTCGACGACCTCGTCGTCGTTGTGGCCTTTCATGACCACCATGTTCAGCTTGATCGGCCACAGGCCCGCCTCTCGGGAAGCCTGGATGCCGTCCATCACCCGCCCGAACGCGTCGCTTCGCGCGATGTCGTGGAAGCGGTCCATGTGCAGCGTGTCGAGCGAGATGTTGATGCGCTTGAGGCCGGCTTCCTTGAGCGCCAGCGCCTTCTGACGCAGCAGCACGCCGTTGGTGGTCATGGTGATGTCGAGCGTCGGGTCGATGGCGTTGATCATCCCGACCAGCTCCTCGACCTTCACGCGTACCAGGGGCTCACCGCCGGTGATCCGGATGGTCCGGACGCCGTAGTTCTCGACGAAGATGCGTGCGAGCCGGGCGATCTCTTCGAAGCGCAGGATGTCCTCGCGGTTGAGCCACTTCAGCCCCTCCGCCGGCATGCAGTAGATGCAGCGGAAGTTGCAGCGGTCGGTGATCGAGATCCTCAGGTCGTCGGCCACCCGCCCGTACGAGTCCGTCAGCCTCGCGGAGCTCATATGGCCGATGATAGCCGTCATGGGGTACGAGCACATCCTGGTTGATATCGAGGCCCCGATCGCGACCGTCACCCTCAACCGGCCGAAGGTCCTGAACGCCCTCAGCCCCGACCTGATTCGAGAGCTCAACGCGGCTCTGGGCGAGCTTGATGCCGACGAAAACGTGCATGCGGTCGTGCTGACCGGCGGCCCTCGCGTGTTCGCCGCTGGCGCGGACATCGCCGACATGGCCGACCGCACCGCCGTCGACCAGATGCGGCGCGACCAGACCGGCCGCTGGGCGGGCGTCGCCGCGTTCGGCAAGCCGCTCGTCGCGGCGGTGAACGGCTACGCCCTGGGTGGTGGCTGCGAGCTGGCGCTGATGTGCGACCTGATCATCGCCGGCGACGGGGCGCGGCTCGGCCAGCCCGAGATCAATCTCGGCATCATCCCCGGCGCGGGGGGCACGCAGCGATGGCCGCGGACGGCGGGCAAGTACGCGGCCATGGAGGTCATGCTCTCCGGTGCGCCGGTGAGCGCGCAGCGCGCGTACGAGCTCGGCCTGGTCAACAAGGTCGTGCCGGCCGAGATGACGGTCGAGGTCGCCAGGCGCACGGCACGGCAGCTGGCGTCCAAGGCTCCCCTTGCGCTCCGCATGGCCAAGGAAGCGGTGCTCAAAGCGTTTGAGGCCCCGCTCTCGGAGGGGTTGGCGGCGGAGCGCAAGAGCTTCTATTTCCTTTTCTCGACCGAGGACCAGAAAGAAGGCATGCACGCCTTCCTGGAAAAGAGACGCCCAAGCTTCAGAGGCAGATGAGGGCCAATGGGTCCCCGCGGCGTCGAGGCTGATTGTTGAGGACGGTGAGGGATGGCGACTGAAGTCGAGCAGCACGTGAAGGTTGAGGTCGAGGGCGGCGCGGGCTGGATCCGGCTCGATCGGCCCGAGAAGATGAACGCCATCGGGGCGCTGACGCGGCGGCAGCTCGGCGAGGCGATCAAGCAGGCGGAGCGCGACGAGGCCGTCCGGGTGGTCGTGCTGACCGGCTCCGGCCGCGCCTTCTGCTCGGGCGCAGACGTCACCGAGATGGTCGGTGAGGGTGGCATGAGATCGCCGGAGGACGTCGGCAACGTCCTCCGCGACGAGTACATGCCGATGCTGAACCGGCTGCGCACCATGCCGAAACCTGTCATCTGCGCGATGAACGGACCGGCTGTCGGCATCGGCGCCAGCTACGCGCTCGCGTGCGACATTCGCATCGCCGTACCGGAGGCCTACATCATGGAAGCGTTCGTCAACCTCGGCCTGGCTCCCGACGGCGGCGTCAGCTGGCTTTTGCCCCGGCTCGCCGGCACCGGGGTGGCGTACGAGATGCTCTTCACGGGCAGGCCGCTGGCGGCGGCGGACGCGCACCGGCTTGGGGTCATCAACCGCCTGGTGCCCGCCGACCGTCTCGACGCCGAGGTGCGTGAGCTCGCCGGACATCTCGCCTCACAGCCCAAGCAGGCCATGGCGGCGGCCAAGCGCGCGGTCAACCACGCTCTGGAGTCGAGCTACGAGGAGGCGCTCGAGTTCGAGTCGTACCTGCAGGAAGCTCAGGCCGCCAGCCCCGAGTTCGCCGAGGGCGTGCAGGCCTTTCTCGCCAAACGCGCCAAGACCAGGTAATGCCCGAGCTGCGTGACGCGGTCATCGTCGCCACCGCCCGCACGCCGATGGGCCGCTACGGCGGGCAGCTGAAGGACATCCGGCCCGACGACCTCGCGGCGATCGTGCTGAAAGCGGTCTGCGAGCGGGCGCGCATCGAACCGGCCGAGGTCGAAGACGTGATCATGGGCTGCGCCAACCAGGCGGGCGAGGACAACCGCAACGTCGCGCGCATGGCGCTGCTGCTCGCCGGGTTTCCCGTCGACGTTCCGGGCCAGACGGTCAACCGCCTCTGCGGGTCGGGAATGCAGGCGACGATCAGCGCGGCGCGTGAGATCCAGACCGGCGGCGCCGACATCGTCATCGCCGGCGGCGTCGAGAGCATGACGCGCTCCCCTTGGGTCATGCCCAAGCCGGACGGCGCCTTCCCGCGCGGCCCTCAGACCGCCTACGACACGGCTCTCGGCTGGAGGCTGGTGAACCCGAAGATGGCCGAGCTGTACGGCACGCTCCAGATGGGGGAGACGGCCGAGCGGGTGGCGCAGAAGTACGAGGTCTCGCGCGAGGAACAGGATGCCTTCGCTTTTCGCAGCCATCAGCTGGCGGTCGCGGCGCAGCAGTCGGGCCGGCTCGCGGAGGAGATCGTCCCCGTCGACGTGCCACCGCACAGGGGCGGCGCCGAGGGCGGTCCAATCCGTTTGATCGCGGACGAGGGTCCCCGGCCCGACACCTCGCTGGAGGCGCTCGCCAGGCTGCGCCCGGCGTTCGGCAAGGACGGTTCGGTCACGGCCGGCAACGCATCTCCCCTCAATGACGGAGCGACCGCGCTGGTTCTCATGTCGGACTCGAAAGCGAGGGAGCGTGGCGTGAAGCCGCTGGCGCGCTTGGTGGCGGGGGCGCCGGCCGGTGTCCATCCCGACTACATGGGGATCGGCCCGGTGCCCGCGTCGCTGAAGGCCCTCGAGAAGGCGGGGTTGCGGGCTTCGGACATGGGTGTGGTCGAGCTCAACGAGGCGTTCGCCTCGCAGTCCCTCGCCTGCATCCGGCTGCTCGGGCTGGATGGGGAGAGGGTGAACGTCAACGGCGGCGCCATCGCGCTCGGCCACCCGCTCGGCAGCAGCGGCGCCCGGCTGGTGGGCACGCTGGTGCGGGAGATGGCGCACCGGGACGCGGAGTACGGCCTCGCCGCGATGTGCATTGGCGTCGGGCAGGGAATCGCGTCGATCTGGCAGCGAGTCTGAGGTCGTAGCCATCTCCGAACGCGACCCGCAGGCAGTGCGCGCGATGTTCGACCGCATCGCCCGCCGGTACGACCTGGTCAACACCGTCCTGTCGGGTGGAACGGATGCGGGGTGGCGCCGGCGTGCCGCCGGCGCGACGGGCCTCGTCGCGGGCGGTTCGGCTCTCGACGTCGCCTGTGGTTCAGGCAAGCTGACCGCGCGGCTGGAACGGATCGCCGGCCCGAAGGGGCGGGTGGTCGGCCTCGATTTCAGCCCGCAGATGCTGGAGCTGGCGCGGCGCGAGCATCCAGGGCTGGAGTTCATCGAGGGCGACGCCCTCAAGCTGCCGTTCGATGACGCCAGCTTCGATGCATCCACCATCGCCTTCGGGCTGCGCAACCTCGCCGACCCGGTGAAAGGCCTGCGCGAGATGCTGCGGGTCGTCAAGTCTGGCGGCCGTGCCGTCGTCCTGGAGTTCGTCCGGCCGCCCCGCGGCGTGGTCGGCGTTGCGTACCGGCTGTATCTGCGGACGGTGCTGCCGGTGATCGGCGGTGCCCTTTCCGGCCAGCCGTCCGCCTACCGATACCTGAGCGACACAGTCGACTCCTACCGCACGCCGGACGAGCTCAGGGCGATGGCGGCGGCGGCCGGCTGGTCGAGTGTTCGCCACCAAAGCCTCGCCATGGGCACGGTCGCCATCGTGTCGGGCGCGAAAGAGTAGGACCTCCCCGCTCGGGGGAAGGAAACGAAACTCGCGCCCGGCGTTGACCACCTGCCAGCCGCCCTCATGGACGATCTTTCGCCCGCGGCGGCAGCGAGCCCGCGCCCCTCACCACTGCCCTCTCCCCGGCGGGGAGAGGGGACATCCCCACTGACACGCTCCGATGCCCACGGACCTCCCCAGACGCCCTCTTACCAGCCTCTTCTCCTGCAGGTCACCGGCCTGGGGGGCGCCCGTGCCGTGGCACCAGACAGGCTCGGTTAGTTTGGCGGCAGGCTAAGACTTGCGGTTGGCGGCGGAACGGGCGAGGTCGATCAGCGTCGGTCGCAGGCCGTCAAGCTCGATCGTCTCGAGCTCGTGCACCGCGGCGTCGGCCAGGCCCTGGGCCTCGCCGCGGACGCGCTCGAGCGCCCCGCTCGCCGTCACCAGCTCCGCCACGCGGCCGACCTCTGTGTCGTCAAGCGACCCGGCCAGCAGGCGCCGGACCTCGGCTCCGACAGATCGGTCTTCGGCGGCGTAGATCAGAGGTAGAGACAGGACGCGCCGGCGGATGTCGAGGCCGACCGGCTTGCCGGAGCTGGGGCTGAAGTCGACCATGTCGTCGGCCATCTGGAACGCCACGCCGAGCAGCTCGCCGTAGCGGCGCAGGGCGCCGACAACCTCAGGGCTCGCTTCGGAGAGCATCGCGCCCGACGCGCAGGCGGCGGCGAACAGAGCCGCGGTCTTGCCGCGCACGACCTGCAGGTAGGAGTCGTGGTCGCCCGGGTATGTGCCGCGGAGCGCGACGTCATCGATCTGTGACGTGCAGATGGCCTCGAGGGCCTCCGCGAGCGTTGACGACACTCCGCGGTTGCCAATCTCCGCGATGAGCCTGGTCGCCTTGGCAAAGTAATAATCACCAACCGCGATCGCACGCTCCGGTCCCTCCGCCGCCGCGACCGTCGGCTGCCCCCGGCGGTGGGTGCTCTCGTCGACATAGTCGTCATGGACGAGGGTGGCGTTGTGCAACAGCTCGACCGCGGCCGCCAGCGCCGCGGCGCGAAGCGGCTCGTTGCGCGGGCCGATGCCCGCGGCGAGCTGGACGAGCCGCGGGCGAAGCCGCTTGCCGCCCGCCTCCACCAAGCGCCGCATCGGCGCGGCCACCGGTTCGGGATCGACCAGCAGCTGGCGTGTGAGCTCGAGCTCGACCAGAGCCTCCGAGCCCTCGACGCGATGCGGGCCGCTGGACGTGAAGTCGCCGTCCAGCTGCAGAGCCAGCTCGCGATGGCGCGGCCCATCGAGCTCGACCGCGAAGACCGACTGCCACCGTCCGAGCACGAGCTCGCCGTCTTCGACCAGCACCGTCGCGAAACCGGTCAGCAGCAGCTGGCGGCAGTGGGCGTGCCCGTTGACCGGCTCGTCGAGCGCGATGTCAAACCGGCGGGCGAAGTCGTCGTGTTCGTAATCCGTGCCGCTCGGCGCAAGCCGCTCGAGCAGGTTCGAAAAGTCGCGAAGCAGCAAGGGCTCGTTCTCGTTGACCGCGAGGCCGAGGGTCGTGTGCAGCGACTGCAGGTGGGCGCGGCCCATGCGCATGCCCGACCGCCGGACCTCCTCTCGAATTCGCTCGGTGATGTCGACGAACTGCGTGGGGTGCGACGTCTCGAAGCGCAGCCGCGTGCCGATCACCGGCCGGCCTCGAACGCCTGCAGGAGGAGCTCGCGAGCAGGCAGGGCGGATTGCCCGGAGGCGGCTGCCGATGACAGCTCTGCGACCGCGCTGGCGAACGCGACCTGGACAGGCTGCGACGCGGTGTCCGCGAGCAGGCGCGATGCGCGGGCAAGGCACAGGTCGCCCATCAGCAGCGTGGGCGCGGGGGCCGCAGGGCCGCCGAGCCCCTGGAGCCGGATCCCGACCTCGATCAGGGCCGCCGCCAGGGCCAGCTTCGGTTGGCCGGCGGAGTCGTAACCGGCCACCGCCTCGAGGTACGAGCGATACGCGTCCGAAAGCCCGTCCGCCCACAGCCCTTCGAGGCGCCGGAGCTCCGTGTCGATGGCGGGCGCCTTCATCCGACCGGCTCCACCAGGCTGCCCGCCAGCTGCCGGAATGCGGAAAGCGCCCGAACGCATGACTCGTCGTCGCGTGTGACCACGTAGTAGAGGCCGAACCCGAGCACCGTGTTCAGGACCAGCGGCACGAGGACCTCACGCGGTACGGTCAGCCGGAGACGGCCGTCAGCCTCCAGCCGGTCGAGCTGCTCCTGGATGACCTCGCGGTAGCGGGTGAAAAGCTCGGGCAGGTATGCCTGCAGGCGCTCGGTGCGGGGTGCTTGGACCAGCAGGTCGAAGGCGGCGAGCTGGATGTCACCGAGGCGGCGCAGGGAATCCCAGATCGCCTCCACCCCGACCTCGAGCACCTCGAGCGGGTCCGTCAGCTGGTTCAGGGCGTGTCGTAGCTCCTCGACCGACTTCGCGGTGAGGTACCGCCAGGCTTCGACCAGCAGCTCGGACTTGGTGGGGAACCAGTACTGAAGGTTGCCGATGGCGACTCCGGCCCGGGTGGCGATGGACCGGACGCTCGTCCCGGAATAGCCGCTCTCCAGGAGCGATTCGGCCGCGGCGTGGATGATCTGGTCGCGAGTTGACTCGGTTGCGGTCGCCCCTGTCATACGTATGTACCAGTTTAGCCGTGCACAGGGAGCGGCATTGGGCCCGACTCGGCCTGGGCAAGGTGCGGTGGGCGCGTCGAGCCGGTGCCGGGTTCCGGGATAATCGGATCGCCCGTGCGGAGCATCGAGGAAGTCTTTCCCAGCGGACTCTGCGGCGTGCTGCGCACCGACAACGCCGACGCCGGCTTCCAGGCCTGCCTGGCCGCCCTGGAGGGCGGGGTGCGGACGCTCGAGATCACCAAGACGGTTCCCTCCTGCTTCGAGATGATCCGCGGCCTCATCGCCACCACCGGCGGCCGGTTCCCGATCGGGGTGGGGACGGTCTGGGATCCGGGCGCCGTGAGGGAGGCGAAGCAGGCGGGCGCCTCGTTCGTGGTCACGCCCGTGCTCCTGCCCGAGGTGGCCGAGGCCTGCCGCCAGGAGGACATGCTGTGCGTGCTGGGGGCGCTGACCCCGACGGAGATCTACCAGGCGCGGGTCGCCGGCGCCGCGCTCGTCAAGGTGTTCCCGATCACCCCGGTCGGGGGTCCCGAGTACGTCCGGACCCTGAACGGGCCGATGGCCGGCGTCCCTTTCTGGGTTTCCGGGGGAGTCCCGATCGAGGACATCGCGGCGTACCTGAGGCTGGGGGTCAAGGCCGTGGGCCTGACGAACTCACTGTTTCCGGCCGAGGCGCTCGCGGGCCGGGACATGGACCGGGTCCGCGAGAGCGCGGAACGGGCGGCACAGGCGGCGGCGGCAGCCAGAGCGGACTGAGCGTCCCCCAAAGCGGAGCGAGCGTCCCTTCGGGGAGACGGACCGGGTGAGGGCCTTAAGCCGCTATCCCGAGCATCAGCACCCGGCGTGATAGTTGCACATCGTCTGGACGATGTCGGAGTACAGGTTGATCACCTGACCACCGGTGGCGATGAGGGCGACGATCACGATCAGCGCGACCAGGGCGAGGATGAGCGCGAACTCGACCATCCCCTGTCCGGCCTGCACACCTGGCACCTCAGCACCCGACGTGGTGATTGCACATGGTCGCGCTGATGTTGGAGAACAGGTTGATGAGCTGCCCTCCGGTGGCGATCAGGGCAATGACCACGATCAGCGCGACCAGGGCGAGGATGAGCGCGTACTCCACCATTCCTTGCCCGGATTGTCCGATTTGCGTGCGTTTCAACTGGTGGTGACCTAGAAGCTTAACCGCCGAACCCGGCCTGCTGATCGCTGGCTTGTTGGAGTGCATCCTCGACGACCACACGGACCATGCGCTTGCGCCAGGAGTGACTGAGGTCGGCGTTGTCGAGGGGTTTGGCCGGCTTGGCGGCGATCTCCGCAGCCTCGCGGATCGATTCCCTGTCGATGCGCTTGCCCTTCAGGAATTCTTCAGCGGCGGCCGCCTCGAGCGGGTGCGAGGCCACCGCCGAAAGCACGATCCGGCAGGCGACGACCACATCTCCATCGAGCTCCAGCGCGACCGCCGCGCCCGCGATTGGAAAATCGATCGACCCTCGCCGCCGCAGCTTGACATAGGCGGTGCGCACCCCTGGGGCGGCGGGCAGCCGCAAACCGGTGACCACCTCGTGCGGCTGCTTCGCCATATAGTCCATCCCGTCGTCGCGGTACAGCGCCGCGACGAGCAGCTCGCGATCGTCCTCGGGTCCGCTGAGGGTCACGCTCGCGCCGAGCGCGATCGCCATCGGCGCCGTGTCGGACGACGAGACCGCCCAGCACCGCGGGCTACTGGGAGCGACCAGGCAGATGTCGCCGTCCTTCTTCATGCAGAACCCGGCCGCCTTCCGCCATTCGTAGGTCATGTCGTAGTAGTTGCAGCGCGTGTCGACGCAGAGGTTGCCGCCGATCGTGCCGGCGTTGCGGAGCGGGGGAGAGGAGACCAGGCCCGCCGCCTGCGCATAGCCCCGGAACTCATGGTTGAGACGGCCGTCGGAGGCGGCGGTGGCGAGCGTGACGCCCGCATCCACGACCGTCCCTTCCGCTCCTCCATGGATCTCGCGCGAAAGGCAGTCGAGGCCGATCAAGGTGTCGATGTCGAACTGGCGCCGCTTGAGCTTGGGGAAGAGATCGGTCCCCCCCGCGACGAACATCGCGCGCTGCCCCGCGGCGGCAGCCATGGCGGCGGCGTCACGCGCGGTCTTCGGCCGCAGATATCTAAATCGAGGCAGCCGGAGCATGATCCAGGTCCTTGGCGGGGGGTTCGACCTTGATGCACGGCGGGTAAGGGACGTCTGGGAATCGCAAGGGTCCGAAGCGCGCGGGTTCGCCCTTGTTCTTGCGCCGCAGCGCCTCGACCACCTTCTCGGGGGTGACCGGGACCTCGTCGATCCACACCCCGAGCGCGTCGTGGACGGCGGCGCACACCGCCGGCGCGACCGGCAGCAGCGGTCCCTGGCCGGCCTCCTTGGCGCCGTACGGACCTTCCGGGTCGACGGTCTCGACGATGAGCGTCTGCACCTCAGGCATGTCGAGGAAGGTCGGGGATTTGTACTCGAGCATCGATGGCCACTTGTGCAGGCCCTTGCGGAAGGTCTGCTCTTCCATGAGCGCCTCGCCGAGGCCCATGTAGACGCTCCCCTCGACCTGCCCCTCGACGAGCAGCGGGTTGATCGCACGGCCGACGTCGTGGGCGATCCATACCTTGTTGACATGCACCAGGCCGGTGCGAGAATCGGCGTCCAGGTCGACGACGCACGCCGTAAAGCTGTACGCCGGGCTCGGGCCGACGCCGGCACCCTTGTACGGTCCGGCAAGCTTCGGCGGCGTGTAGCTGCCGGCGCTGGTCAGGGCGCCGAATTTCGCCTCGGCGAGGATGCTGGCCTCCTCGAAGCTGTAGTCGCCGATGCGGCCCGTTTCGACCACGACCGCGGCCGCGTCGCAGCCCATCTTCGCGGCGGCGGCTCCGACCAGCATGGCGCGCATTTTTCGCGCGGCTTCGATCGCCGCGTTGCCGGCCATGAAGGTCACGCGGGATGAGTAAGAGCCGAGGTCGATGGGCGTCGTGTCGGTATCCGCGGTGACCAGCCGCACCTCGGCCGGCTGGATTCCCAGCTCCTCGGCGACGATGGCCGCCAGCACCGAGTCCGATCCCTGGCCGATGTCCATGGCCCCGCAGTAGGCGGTGACCCCGCCGCGGTCGACCTTGAGCTGCACCTCGGAGTGCGGCATGTCGTTCCAGTAGATGGCGGTCCCGGCGCCCGAGAGGTAGCTCGAGATGGCGAACCCCATGCCGTGACCGGGTCTTCGCTCGCGATGCCTGTAGCCGGAGGCGGTCAGCACCCGTTCGGTGCACTCGTCCAGGCCGCATGACGTGACGCGCAGCCAGTTCACCGTGCGCGTCATCGGCTGGACGAAGTTGCGCTGCTTCAGGTCCACCGGGTCCATGCCGAGGTCGTGCGCGATCTTCTCCAGGTGGAGCTCCAGCGCGAACCGGGGCTGAGGGGTGCCGTGGCCGCGCTTCGGACCGCACGGCGGCTTGTTGGTGAACACCCGGCAGCCTTCGAAGCGGTAGGCCGGGATGTCGTAGGTCACCGTCTGCAGCGCACCCGTATAGAAGGTCGAGGCGACGCCATACGACCCATACGCGCCGCCGTCGAGGGCGCTGCGGAAGTGCATGGCGGTGATGCGCCCGTCCCGCCTGACTCCGGTGCGGACCCACATGAGCACCGGGTGACGGCCGCGATGCGCGTAGAACACCTCTTCGCGCGTGAGCGTGCACTTGACCGGGCGGCCGGTCATCATCGCCAGCTTGCACACGATGATCTCGTGCGCGAAGGGGTCGGTCTTGCCCCCGAACCCGCCGCCGTGGGCGGCGCCGATGACGCGGATCCGGTGCATCGGCAGCCCCAGCACCTTCGCCAGCGCGCGATGCACGTAGTGGACGACCTGGGTCGAGGACCACAGCGTGATCTTGCCGGCGACGTATGTGGCGATGGCGCTGTGCTGCTCCATCGGCAGGTGCGTGTTGCCCTGGAAGAAGAAGACGTCCTCGCGCACGTGGTCGGCTCGCGCCAAGCCGGCGTCCACGTCGCCGAACTCCAGCGCGACGAGCTTGTGGATGTTGTTGGGCCCGCCATAGTCCTGGATGCGTTCGTCCTTGGGATTCTTCAGGGCGTCCTCGATGGACATCACCGGCTCGAGGACCGCGTACTCGACCGAGATGGCGTCGCACGCGGCCGCCGCGATCTCCTCGTCGGTGGCGGCCACCGCGGCGATCGGATCGCCGGCGTACCGCACCTTCTCGTGCTCGAGCGCCCGCTCGTCCTGCGTCACCGGTAGGATGCCGAACCTGACCGGCAGGTCGGCGCCCGTGATGACCGCTCGGACGCCCTCCATGCGCCGCGCGGCGGAGGTGTCGATGGAGAGGATGCGCGCGTGCGGGTGCGGGCTCCGCAGGATTCTGCAGTGGAGGGTGCGCGGCAGGAGCATGTCGTCCGCATAGACGGCGCGACCGGTCACCTTCGCCGCCGCGTCCACCTTCGGCAGCGGCTTGCCGATGACGGCAAAGTCAGTCATCGCATGCGGCCCGCCGCGAGCTCGATCGCATCCAGGATCTTCGCGTACCCGGTGCAGCGGCACAGGTTGCCGGCGAGCGCCTCGCGGATGTCGTCACGCGCCGGCCGCGGGTTGCTCTCCAGCAACGCTTTCGCCGAGAGCAGGATGCCGGGCGTGCAGTAGCCGCACTGGGCCGCGCCCAGCTCGGCGAACGCCTGCTGCAGGGGATGCAGCTCAGACCCGTGCGCCAGCCCCTCCACGGTCGTGATCACGCGGCCTTCGACCTGGACCGGCAGCAAAAGACAGCTCAGCTCGGGCTTGCCGTCGACCAGGACCGTACAGGTGCCGCATTCGCCTAGCTCGCAGCCGTGCTTCGTGCCCGTGAGCTGCATGTCTTCGCGCAGCACCTCGAGCAGCGTCTTGTGCACCGGCAGCAGCAGCTGCGTGCGCTCGCCGTCGACGTCGAGCGTCACGACCTGGCGATCCACCTCCCGCAGCATCTCTTCTCTCATCTGGGGCCGAGCATAGTCCTCAGTGTGGAGGCGCACGCCCAGAGGTCCGGGGCCACCGCGTGCGCCCGGCTGGAGGTGGGTTTCGGGTCATCGGGATGGACCAGGATCGCCCACATGCCGAGCGCGATCGCCGGTTCGATGTCGTTCTCCTCCCGGTTGCCGATGACGACGCATCGATCGGGCGCGGCGCCGGCCGCCCGCATCGCCAACTCGAACACGGCCGGGTGCGGCTTGAGGTGGCCGGCGTCGACCGAGGTGACGATGGCGTCGACGTACTCGGCCATGCCCAGCAGGCGGAAGTCTTCCCAGTAGCTCTCGGCGTCGCGCCAGTAGGTGTTGCTGGCGATCACCGTCCGCAGGCCGAGGGCGCGGACCTCCGCCAGCAGCTCGATGGCGCCGGGGAGAGGCTGCAGCCGGTCGCTGACGGGAAGCGCCATCGCACGCCGGATGCGCGCGACCGTCTGCGCGTCCCCCGGCAGGCCAGCGCGTGCCAGCGACGCCGCCACCAGGACCTCGGCGGCGGTGATCGTCTCCTTCGTCTCGGTCGAGATGCTGCGCGCCTGGTCGCCGGCGCGGCTGCTCTCGATCAGGTCGGCGACGAGCGCCTCGACGGCGCGAGTCCCCAGCTCTGGCATCGCCGCCGCCACCCGTTGATGACGGCTGCGTCCATCGGTTTCACGCAATGGCCACGAGTTCGGCCACAACGTCCCGCCGACGTCGATCAGGGCAACCTCCAGCGGCCGTCTCATCCGACCGCTATATCATCGCTTCAATGCTGAGGTGGTTGACCGCCGGTGAGTCGCATGGTCCGCAGCTCACGGTCGTGATCGAGGGACTTCCCGCCGGACTGGAGATTTCGGCGGAGGATCTGCGCCGCGACCTCGCGCGCCGGCAAGGAGGCCACGGCCGGGGCGGCCGGCAGCAGATCGAGACCGACCTCGCGCGCATCGTCAGCGGCGTCCGCGGCGGGTTCACGATCGGGAGCCCGGTGACGTTGGTGCTCGAGAACAAGGATCACGCCAACTGGACCGCCGAGATGACCGCGGCCAAGGAGGGCTTCGCACCCAAGCCGGTGACCAGGCTTCGACCCGGCCATGCGGATCTCGCGGGCGCCCTCAAGTACGGGCACACCGACATCCGCAACGTCCTGGAGCGGTCGTCGGCTCGCGAGACGGCGACCCGAGTCGCCGCGGGCGGCGTTGCCCGCAGGCTCCTTGCTCACTTCGGCGTCGAGATCCTGAGCTTCACCCAGTCGATCGGCACCGTTGACATCGGCTACGCAGGCTGTGACCCCGACACGGTCACGGTCGAGGCCATCGAGGCCTCGCCGGTCCGCTGCCCCGACCCTGAGGCCTCGAAGCGGATGGTGGCGGACATCGATGCCGTCAGCGAGCTGGGTGACACGCTGGGCGGCACCTTTCGGGTCATCGCCCGCGGCGTCCCGCTGGGCCTCGGCAGCTACGTGCACTGGGACCGCAAGCTCGACGGTCGCCTCGCGCAGGCGATCCTGTCGATCAACGCGATCAAGGGCGTTGAATTCGGCGCGGGCTTCGAGGGTGCGGCTCGTCGCGGTTCGCAGTTCCATGACGAGATCGAGTACCAGAGCGGCCGGTTCCGCCATCTCACGAACCGCGCCGGCGGCCTGACCGGCGGCGTCACCAACGGCGAGCCGATCGACCTGCGGGTCGCCATCAAGCCCATCTCGACGATGAAGAAGCCGATGCCCTCCGTCGACCTGAAGACGAAGGCCAAGGTCGAGGCGCACTACGAGCGGAGCGATGTGTGCGTCGTGCCCGCCGCGGGAGTCATCGGCGAAGCGATGGTGGCGCTGACCCTGGCGGACGCGTTCCTGGAGAAGTTCGGCGGCGACTCGATGGCCGAGTTGGAGCGCAACCACCGGTCCTATCTCGAATCCATCGGACGGTGACCGGCTAGCGTCCCTCCCCGAAAAATCGACGGGGCAGGATACTAGCGCGAGTGCCCGGCAAGCTGATGACGATGGCGGAAGCCATCAGACGGTTCGTCCCTGACCGCTCAACCGTCGCGCTCGGACTCGCCCTGGAACCTCTCATCCCCTTCGCCGCGGGGCACGAGATCATCCGGCAGGAACGCCGCGACCTGGAGCTGGTAGGCCCGATCTCCGACGCGCTGTTCGATCAACTGATCGGCGCCGGTTGCGTTCGTCGCGTCACGGCGGCGTGGGTGGGCAATGTGTCGGAGGGACTCGGCCACTGCTACCGGCGTGCGTGTGAGTCTTCGGACCCGCGTCCCCTCGAGGTCCACGACCACTCCAACTTCTCGATCTCCCTGGCGCTGTGGGCCGCGGCGTGGAACGTGCCCAGCCTGCCGGCGCGCACGCTCCTCGGCAGCGACATCCTGCGCACCAATCCGGGCCTCTCCGTCTCGGGCGGACTCGTGCACGTGGAGGCGATCAAGCCTGACGTGGCGATCGTCCACGTCCAGCGTGCGGATGCAATGGGCAGGGCCCATGCCTGGGGGCCGCTGGGGGTGGTCGAGGAGGCTGGCCTGGCGGCCGATGGCGTGGTGCTCTCGTGCGAGGAGCTCGTCGACTCGAGCGTGACCCTGAGCGACCCCAACCGGATCCTGTTCCCCGAGACCAAGGTCGTGGCGGTCGTGCACGAGCCCGGAGGGGCGCATCCGTCGCCGGTTCAGGGTTATTTTCGCCGCGACCACGCTTGCTACCGCGCATACGCGGAGGAGTCGCGTTCGGCCGGCGGTTACCGCGCGTGGCTGAGCCGGTGGGTGCTCGAAGTCCCCGATCGCTCGACCTACATGGGCATGATCGATGCCGCCTCGCTGCGCATCGGTCGCCACCGGCTGTCCGCGCCGGTGGACTACGGCGATGAGTAGCGGCGCGGCCTACACGCCGCAGGAGCTGATGGTGGCCGTGGCCTCGCGTGAGATCCACGATGGCGACCTCGTCTTCGTCGGCATGCGCCTGCCGATCCTGGCTTTCGCGGTGGCGCGCAACGCCCATGCACCGACCGCGCGCGGCCTGTTCGAGGTCGGGCTCATGCGCGACCAGCCCGCCGCCGCCTTCCTCGGCACGATGGGCGACCCGCCCAACGTCGCCGGCGCGCTGTGGGCGACGCGGATGTCCAACGTCATGGCGCTGATGGCCCAAGGCGGCGTCGATTTGGGATTCATCGGCGGGGCGGAGGTCGACCGGTTCGGCAACCTGAACACGTCCTATGTGGGTCCGGCGGCCCGACCGGCGGTGAAGCTGCCGGGGAGCGGGGGAGGGTCGGACATCGCCATCCTCAGCCGTCGCTGGGTGACGCTGATGAGCCACGAGCGCCGGCGCCTGGTCGAGAGGGTGTCATATGTCACCTCACCCGGCCATGGCGACGGTACGCCCGGCTGGCGCGAGCGCAACGGGCTGCTCGGTGCGGGGCCCGCCGCCGTCATCACGACCCTGTGTGTGCTGCGGTTTCCGGAGGGCGGCGGGGAAGCGTACCTCGCTTCTGCTCACCCCGGGCACAGCGTCGATGAGATCCGGCGAGAAACAGGCTGGGAGTTGAAGGTCGCGGCCGGCGTCGGTAAGACTTCACCGCCGACGGAGGCGGAGCTCGCCGCGATCCGGCGATTCGATCCTGATGGTTTCTGGACCCGCGCGCTTACGAAAGGCTGACGGCACGAAAACCATCGGCTGACAGTCCCGCCTCATCGTGTGCGTCGACCCCGATCGGGGTCGGAAAACGAAAAGAGGTGGACGAAATGACTCCGTATGCAGCAGTCGCCGTCAAGACAATCGGTGCCGCCGCGGCCGCCGCCATGCTCAGCCTGGGCGTCGCCGGCGGCCTGGCGCAGGCCGCTTCACCCAGCCCGAGCCCCTCGCCGGCCGCCGGCTCGACGCATCGCGTGCCCGACTCCCGCAGCGACCGCCGCGCCATCCGCGTCGCCGTACTCGAATCCGAGGCCGGCGTGCTCGGGATCACGCCCAAAACGCTGCGCGAGGACCTGAAGGACGGACGGAAGGTCTTCGACCTGTCCAGGGACAAGGGCATGACCAAAGAGCAGTTCGAGACCAGGCTCCTCGCCAACCTGAAGCCGCGGCTCGAGGCGCTCGTCGAGAAGAAGGTCATCACGCAGGCGCAGGCGGACAGGGTGCTCGACCGGATCATCAAAGGCCGCATCCCCTTCTGGAACGGCATTCACGTGCGCAAGGCGGCGACGACCAGATAGCCCCCTCACTCCTCCCTTGCAGGGCCTGTCAACGTGACAGGCCCTCGGCCTTGTTCGCCACGGCGATCCGTTGCCACCTCTTGCGCTCCTCCGCGCGGATGCGCGCGTCCGTCTTGGCGGCCACCGCCCGCAGCTCGCGCTGAAGCTTGCGGTAGCTCTGAAGGCGTCCAGGATCAAGGCTGCCGCCGGCCAGCGCCGCCTTGATCGCGCACCCGGGCTCGGTGACATGGGCGCAGTCGTTGAACCTGCAGCCCAGCGCCAGCTCTTCGATGTCCTCGAACAGGTTGGCCAGTGCCTGCTCGCCGGGGACATCACCCCCCTGCCAGAGCTGCGCCTCGCGGAGACCGGGCGTGTCGATGATCATGCCGCCCCCCGGCAGCTGGATCAGCTGGCGGTGGCTCGTCATGTGGCGTCCTTCGCCGGAGCGGTGGATGGCGCGCGTGCGCATCACGTCGGTGCCGGCGATCCGGTTGATCAACGTGGACTTGCCGGCTCCCGACGGCCCGAGGATCACTCCCGTGAGCACCGGTCGCAGCCGGCGCGCGACCTCGTCGATCCCGTCACCGGTGACGCTGCTCGTGACTACGACCGAGGTCCCCATCGCCACCGCTTCGAGCTCTTCGCGGAGCTCGTCCGGCGAATCCGCGACGTCCGCCTTGGTCAGCAGGACGACGGGCATCGCTCCGCTCTGCCAGGCGATCGTCAGGTAGCGCTCGATCCGTCTCGGATTGACGTCGGTGGCCGCGGCGACAACGAATGCGACGTCGACGTTGGCGGCCAGCACCTGCTCTTTGGTCTCGACCGATGCCGCCCTCCGGGAGAAGACCGTGCGCCGTTCGACGACGCCGTGGACGCTGCCCAGCGGCTCGACCTTGAAGAGCGCCACCCAATCGCCGACCGCCGGCAGGGTCAATCCGTCATGACGCAGGCGCCGGCCTGCCGCCGCGCGGCTGGCCGCCTCGCCGTCATGCACCAGGTACTCAGCCCCGAAATCGGCGATGACTCGCGCCGGGACGGTGCCGTCATCGGCAAGGCGTTGGAAGTTGGCGGCGAAGTACGGATCCCAGCCCAGGCTGGCCAGCCCAGGTGTGAGTCGATCGGACACCTCGAATCCTCCGAGAAAGACGCGCGGGCGGTATCGGTCCACCCGGCGGAGGAGGCTTAGAAGCGCGCTCCGGAGGGGGCCGACGGCCGGCAGACGGTCACGGCAAGCTCAGCCATTCGAACCCCACCTCCTGGTTTTGATCTGCGCGGAGGATACACCTGCGCCGGGGTCCCCGCGCCGCGGGTACGGGAGGTTGGCGAAGACCGGGTGGGGAGACCCCGGCACCCATCACGCCCCCTTGAATTCCGCCTTGCGCTTCTCGCCGAAAGCCCTGATCCCCTCGTCGGCGTCTTCGGAGACGAACACCCGGCCGATCGCCTCGCGCTCGATCGCGAGCCCAAGGTCGAGCGGGGCGCCGAAGCCCTGCGTGATGGCGAGCTTGGCGTGTCCGATCGCGACGCTTGGCCCGGCGGCCAGCTTCGCCGCGTACTCGATGGCCCCGGCGCGGCACGCCGCCGCATCCCCAAACAACCTGTCGACCAGGCCGAGCTCATGGGCTTGGGACGGGCTCATGGTGGTGCCGTTGGCGATCAGGTCGAGGCCCTTCGACAGGCCGACGAGCCGGGGCAGCCGCTGCGTGCCGCCCGAACCGGGGAAAAGACCAAGATTCACCTCCGGCAACCCGATCTGATACGCACCCTCGGCGGCGAATCGAAGGTCGCACGCAAGGGCCAGCTCGAAGCCGCCGCCCAGGCAGTGGCCGGCGATGGTGGCGACGAAGACCAGCGGCGTGTTCTCCATCTTCCGGAATGCCTCGTGGGCCATGAGGGCGGTCATGAACCGCGAGCGCGCCGTGCCGGAAGCGAAGGCCCCGACGTCAGCACCGGCGGAGAAGAACTTCTCCGAGGCGCTGGTGACCACGACCGCGCCGATCTCTGCGTCATTGCGCGCGTCGTCGACCACGCCCGCGAACGAGCGCAGAAATGCATAGTCGTAGCTGTTGGCCGGTGGTCGGTCCAGCACGATGATTCCGACAGCGCCTTCCTTCTCCAGCCTGACAGACATGATTCACCCTCCGGCTCTGATTACCGCCGACGCCGATAATTGAAGCACTAGCCAAATCCAACCGAAGAGGGGTGCCACACGAATGGCGACGATGATCATCGAGGGCGACAGGGCCAAGGCGGCGTCGGGCAAGACGTACGAGGTCCGCAACCCGGCCACAGGCGAGGTCGTCGACGAGGTCCCAGCTGGTGGCCCGGCCGACGTCGACAGGGCGGCGCGGGCGGCGGCGAAGGCATTCACCACGTGGTCCAGGCTTGCGCCCAACAAGCGCGCCGAGATCCTGCACCAGGCCGCGCGTCACATGCTCGAGAAGGTGGAGCAGATCGCGCCGATCCTCACCAGGGAGCAGGGGAAGACGCTGCTCGAGTCACGGCTCGAAGCCCAGCGCTTTGGCGAGAACATCGCATGGTTCGCGGACCTGGCGGACAAGGTTCACGGTCAGCACGTCGCGCTGCCCGACACCACCACCTATGGGCTGGTGGTGCGCAGGCCGATCGGGGTGTGCGGGGCGATCGTGCCCTGGAACTTTCCGCTGACCCTTGCCGCGAACAAGGTCGCCCCCGCGATCGCGGCGGGCAACACGGTCGTCCTGAAGCCGGCCAGCACGACGCCGCTCTCGACGCTCGCGTGCATCGAGGCGCTCATCGAAGGCGGCCTGCCCGAGGGCGTGGTCAACGTCGTGCTCGGCCAGGCGACCGGGGAGGCGATCGTCGAGCACTCGCTCATCCGCAAGATCGCCCTGACCGGCTCCACGCCCACAGGCAAGAAGGTCATGGCGAGGGCGGCCGAGGGGCTGAAGAAGATCACGCTCGAGCTCGGCGGCAGCGATCCGTGCATCGTCCTCGACGACGCCGACCTCGAGGCGGCCGCGCGCGCCATCTCGATCGGCCGCTTCTTCAATTGCGGGCAGGCCTGCCTTGCCGTCAAGCGGCTCTACGTCCAGGAAGGCGTTTACGACGCGCTGCTGGAGAAGCTGATCGCCCGCGCGTCCAAGCTGAAGCCTGGCAACGGTCTCGAGAAGGAGAGCCGCATGGGCCCCATGCACACCGAGACGCAGCGAGCCGAGGTGGAGGCCCAGGTGAAGGACGCGCTCCAGAAGGGGGCGCGGGCCGCGTTCGGCGGGGGCCGGCCGGAAGGGGCCGGGTACGAGAAGGGCTGGTTCATCGAGCCGGCGATCCTCGAGAACGTGCCCGACGGCGCCCGGATGTGGACCGAGGAGGTATTCGGCCCGGCGCTGCCCGTGCGGAAGATCAAGGACCTCGACGAAGGACTCCGGCTGGCCAATGATTCTCAGTACGGGTTGGGCTCGTCGATCTGGACGAGCAGCATGGCCGCCGCCAACCGCGCCGTCCAGGAGCTGGAGGCCGGCTACACGTGGGTCAACGCTCTGCAGATCGCGCACGACGAGCTGCCCTTCGGCGGGACGAAGCAGTCGGGCTTCGGTAAGGAGCACGGCCTGGAGGCGTACCACGGGTACACCGAGGAGAAGTCAGTCGTCATTGGCGGGGTGTAGGCGGTAACCTCGCCGAGCGTTGGCGTGCCGTGAGAGCCGCGGTCGCGGCCGTTGGGTTGCTGGTGCTCCTGGCGGGGGCGGTTTTCGCCGGCCAGGGGCTCGGCTACATCCCCGGCAGCTTCATGACCGGTGACCTCCACTGGTTCTGGATCGGGAGTGCGATGGTGGTGGCCGGCCTGGCGCTGGGCGGGGCGGGCCTGCTCAGACGGCGCTAGGCGGTGCGCCCGCCGGCCCGGTCCCAGTGGGCCTGGCACTCGACGCAGCGCGTGGCCGCGGGCTGGAACTGCAGACGCGCCGCCGGGATCCTCCGGCCGCAGCTCTCGCAGATCCCGTAGGCGCCTTCCCGCACTCGCTCCAGCGCTCTCTCGACCTGCTCGCGGTTCTGGTCGAGCAGATGCACCAGGAGGTCGGTCGTCTCCCGGTCGGACAGGGCCTGGGCCAGGTCGATGTCCTCGGGAATCCCGGTGATGACGCCGCCCACGATCTCGTTCAACGGCCGGTGAAGCCCCCCATCCTCGCCGCACTGTGCGGCCAGGAGCTCCAATTGCCGCCGGTCGGCCTCCAGCCTTGCTTCCGGAGCGTTCTCAGGTCGCTTGCGATTTGCCATTTGCAAACCCCCATCCCAATCTGATTTACCGCCGCAGGCGACGTTGGGATTCTGATTGACACTACGCCCGTCCGGGGCTTGCCACCCAGTCCCGCACAATTAGTCGCCTGATGCCGCTCTCGCCGCCATCCGCAGTCAGAAGACTGGCCTGGGTCGTCGCCCTGCTGGCGCTCGCCGGTTGCCAGCCCGGACCAACCGTTCGGCCGGTGCCGACTGTAGCGCAGATAGGCGGAGACCTCAAGTGCGCGGGTGGGGACCATGGCTTCTCGGACTTCCAGGCGGGCTGGGGCTTCTGCTACCCGGGAACCTGGCAGTACGTCGAAAAGTCGCAGGGGAGCCAGAGTCCCGCTCCCCCCAGTCTCGATCTGACCTTTGACATCACCGACATCCCGTGCGCAACCCCGCCGAGCGGGGCGTCGGCCGCCCCCGTCTGCTCGCCCAACGCGGGGCTCTTCGCCTTCATGATCATCTCGACCTACGAGCGAGGCGATGCGCCCAACCTCAGCGCCTGGGCCCAGGCCAACCTGACGTCAGTGCCGGCCATGCAGCCGATCTCCTGGGGCAACGCGGTGGAAGCTGCCAGGCTGCCTGACGGGCGCCGCATCGCGCTGACGCAACACCACGTCGTGATCCTGGATCTGCACTCAGGCCAGGGTCACCTCGATCTCGAGGCGGAGATGTCCAGCCGTCTGGACACCTGGCAATTCACCTACTGAGAGGTCTGCGCTACGAGCCTTAACCGGGCCTCTTGAACAGCGACTGCATCTTGATGGCGAGGCCCATGTCGCCTTTGATCTTCAACTTGCCCTGCATGAAGGCGGCTGTGCCGTCGAGCGTGCCGAGCATGATCTTCACCCAGTCTCCCGCGTCGGCCGTCAGCGTGAGGTTGGGAGCATCAGGGGGATCGCCCTTCCCGGACTCGGCCGCGCCGTCGTGGATCTTCACCCACCACTTGCCGCCCTGGTCGCCGCTGAGGTCGAACTGGATGGTCGCCTTGGTGCTGCCGGCCTTCTCGGGCACCAGGTATTTGGGAAGCGCCTCGACGATCTCGTCCGGTGACAGCTGAACTTCAGACATTCGCTCCTCCTGAGCCAAATCGACGCGGCCGAACTGCGCCCCATCTTAGCCCGCTCAGCGACAATGCCGGGATTGGCTGAGCACGACGGTCTGACAGAGGTGGCGGCGGACGTTTTCGAGCTGCGCCTGCCGATCCCCTTCGAAGACGGCCTCGTCAACGTCTTTCTTTTCACCGACGGCCGCGAGGTCGACCTCCTCGACTGCGGGATGAACTCCGAGGAATCCGTGGACGCCATCCGCCACGCGCTGGCGCATCTAGGGGCGGACCGTCTTCGACGCCTGGTGATCACGCACATCCATCCCGACCACTACGGCGCCGCGGGCACGTTCGCGGGTGAAGGGCTGGCAGACCTCTACATACACCGCCTCGAGGTCCCGCTCGTGCATCCACGCTACGTCGAGCTCGAGCAGCTCGTCAAAGAGGTGCGCACGTACCTTCTCGTCAACGGAGTGCCGCCGGATGAGGCAGAGGTGCTGAGCAACTCGCAGCGAGCTCTCAGCCAGCTCGTGAAGACGGCGGAAGCCTCGGTCAAGCTCGACGGCGCGGAGTCGCTGGAGATGGGGCGCCGCCGCCTGCGCGTCGAGTGGACGCCGGGGCACTCGCCCGGGCATATCTGCCTTTACGACCCTGACGATAGGCTGCTCTTCGCCGGCGACCACATGCTGCCGGACCTCTCACCCAACATCGGGCTGCATCCGCAGAGCACGCCTGATCCGCTGCACGAGTACCTGGAAGGCCTCCGGCGGCTGGCGGCGTATCGGCCGCGCCTGGTGCTGCCCGCGCACGGTCGCCCGTTCTCGGATGCGCCGGGTCGGGTCGAAGCGCTCGTCGCGCACCACCAGCGGCGGCTCGACCGGATCGTCGAGATCGTCGCCGGTGGGGAGCAGAGCGCGTGGGAGGTCGCGCTCGAACTGTGGGGCTCTCGGAAACAGCTCTACGAGAAGCGCCTTGCGCTTCAGGAGGGGCTGGCGCATCTGCAGGCGCTAGCGGTCGAGGGACGCCTGACGAAGACGGTCAACCCTGACTCGGTCCGCTGGAGCCTGGGGTCGGATGGCGCACGGGACGTGGGCCCGGCGGCGTTCTAGCGGGTAGCCCCGGCGGCGCCGATCGCCTTGAGCCCCAGCGGTAGGATGTCGGCCGGATAGCAGCCGACGCCGACCACGCCTGGACCCGCGTGCGCGCCCACGACAGGGCCGAGCGGTTGGATCATCAGCGTCTCGGCGATCGATTCCAGCTCACGACCCACGCGCTCGGCGTCCGCCTCCGCGTCGGCGTGGCCGACGATGACGCAGACGCCGCTGCCGCGATCGACCTCGCGCACCAGCTCGACCACGCGGTTGAGGGCCCGCTCGAAGGTGCGCACCCGCTCGAGCGGGGTCACCAGGCCGTCGCGGATGCACAGCACCGGTTTGACCTGCAGCACCGACCCCAAGAGTGCGCTGGCCCGCCCGATCCGCCCGCCTCGCCGGAGGAACTCCAGCGTGGCCACTGAGAAGTAGGTCTGCACGTGCTGTCGCATGGCCAGGACCCTGGTCTGGATCGTATCGGCGTCCAGGCCCTGGGCGGCAAGCGCGGCCGCCGCCAGCGCGACCAGGCCCAGGGACATCGACACCACCTCGGAGTCGATGACGTGCACCCGCTTCGGGTCCGTCATGTCCGCCGCCTGCCGGGCCGATGCGTAGGTGCCGCTCAGCTGCTCCGAGATGTGGATCGACACGACGGCGTCGTGGTCGGCCAGCAGCGTCTCGTAGGTCTGGGCGAAGCGGCCCGGTGACGGCTGCGAGGTGGTCGGATGGGATGTGGCCGCCGGCAGGCGGCGGTAGAACTCCGCGGGTGTGATGTCAAGCCCGTCGAGCAGGCTTTGCCCGTCAAGGTTGAGCGTGAGGGGGACCAGTGTCACGGACCTGGCCGCCGCCAGCTGCGGGGGGAGGTCGGCAGTCGAATCCGTGACGATGGCTACGGTCCGGTGGCTCAAGCCGGCCAATGATACTCGCGCTATTGCGGCGTCTCGGTCGGCAACGGGTCGTCGCGGCGCCGGTTCTTGCGGCCGCGAAAGAGTCGCTGCTCGAGCGGCCTGATCGCCACCAGGGTCACGATCACGAGGAACGTGGTGAACACCGCGATCCCGTAATAGCCGAATCCGACCGCCATGCCTAAAGAGGCGACCACCCAGATGGACGCGGCGGTGGTGAGACCGATGACCTCGCCGCCCTGGCGCAGGATGGCGCCGGCGCCCAGGAACCCGACGCCGGTGACGATCTGGGCGGCGATGCGCGCAGGGTCGGTGCGGGCGCCGAAACTTGGCTCCAGGCCGAGCGCCGTGAACATGCACGACCCGGCGCCGATGAGAGCCATCGTCCGCATCCCGGCCGGATGGCCGTGAATCTCTCGCTCGGTGCCCAGGATCAGGCCCAGCAGCAGCGCGACGAGGACGCGAAATCCGAGGTCGGAGTCGCCGGTGAGAGGCAGCTCCTCAGCCCCGGCCGGGGCGACCTCCGGGCTTGTCCTGCGCACCGGGCTCGTCCTTGGCGCCCGGCTCGTCGGGAAGCTCCGGTAGGTCCAGGCTGTTGACGAAGTCGCGGAAGACGGCGAGACGCTCGTCGTCCACGGACCTCTCCGCCTTGTCCTTGTCGTCTCCTGCTTCGTCGGCCTCAGGGATGATGCCGGCGGTCTCCATGACCTCCGAGGCGACGAAGATCGGGCACTCGACGCGCACCGCCAGCGCGATCGCGTCGGATGGCCGTGCATCGAAGTCGAGGTCGCGTCCGTCCTGCTTGACGTAGAGCCGCGCGTAGAAGACCTGGTCGGCAAGGCGCGTGACCACGATCCGCTTGACGCTGACGCCGAGGTCGCCGAACGCGGTCGCCATCAGGTCGTGGGTGAGAGGGCGGCCCAGCGGGTTACCGGAGATCTTGGTGGCGATCGCCTGCGCCTCGAATGAGCCGATCCAGATCGGTAGGTACCGATCCGCCTCTTTTTCCTTGAGGATCACAAGGTGCTGGGCGGTCGGCATGTGGATCCTGATGCTGTCGACCGAGACCTCGATGAGGTTTTTCATCCTCAAGCCCATTCTACCCTTCGGGCTACGCGATCCCAGGGGGTTTGAAGGTGCCGTCCGCCGGGCCGCGGACCATGCCGCCAGTAGAATCCGGACGTGGCGAAGGGGCGGCGAGGACGGCTGGTTCTGATCGACGCACACAGCCTCATCTACCGGGCCTTTTTCGCCCTGCCTCCGATGAGCACCTCGGACGGCCAGGTGACCAACGCCGTCTACGGCTTCACCTCGATGCTGGCCATCGTCCTGGCGTCACGCCCGGAGTACGCGGTCGCCGCTTTCGACCTGGGCGCTCCGACGTTCCGGTCCAAGGAATACCAGGAGTACAAGGCGGGAAGACGGGCGATGCCCGACGACCTCCGGCCGCAGATCGAGAAGGTGCGCGACGTCCTGCAGTCGTTCTCGATTCCCATCTATGGGCTTGAAGGCTTCGAGGCCGACGATGTCATCGGCACGCTCGCGCGGATCGCAGAGGAGAGGGGCCATGCGGTCACGATCGTGTCGGGGGACCTCGATTGCCTCCAGCTGGTGTCGGAGTCGGTGGAGGCCCTGGTGCCGCGCCGCGGCATCACCGACACATTCGTCTACGGGCCCGACCAGGTGCGTCAGCGATACGGCTTCGAGCCGGCGCAGCTGATCGATTTCAAGGCCCTTCGTGGCGACACCTCCGACAACATCCCGGGCGTCCCCGGCGTCGGCGACAAGACGGCCGCGAAGCTGGTCGGGGAATACGGTTCGATCGAAGCCCTTCTCGAGCGGCTAGATGAGCTGCCGGAAGGGCGATTGAAGACCTCGCTGAGGGCGAACGCTGATCAGATGCGGCTCGGCAAGCGGATGGTCACGATCGTCCGCGACGTCCCGGTCGAGCTCGAGCTCGAGCAGGCTCGCTGGACGCGGTACGACTACGAGAAGGCCCGGCTCGTCTTCGACCGCCTCGAGTTCCGGCAGCTGCTGAGCCGCTTCCCGCCCCCCGACCAGGTTCCCGTGCAGCCCAGCCTCACGTTCGGGGCCGCGCCGCGGCCGGCCGGCCTGAGAGTCGTCGACGATGCGACGGAGGCAGCGAGCCTGCTGGATGGTGTGACCGACGTGGGCGTCTTCACCTTCAATGAGGGCGCGGGTCGCGGCGCCCGCGTCTGCGGTCTGGGCGTCGCGACCGGCAAGGACACGTTCTATGTCGCCAAGGCGGATGCGATGGACGCGGTGGCCAGCATTCTGTCCGGCCGCCCGGTCCTCGGTCACGACGCCAAGGAGACCGAGCTTGCGCTGCGGTCGCTCGGTGGCGGCAAAAGGGAGTGGGCGTTCAGCACCTATCTCGCCGCGTACCTGCTCGGCGCCGGTTCGCGAGACCCGCGGCTGGAGGACCTGGCGCGTGAGTTCCTCGACGTCCAGCTCGTCGGCACCGAGCAGCTGTTGGGCACCGGTCGCAGCGCGCGCAAGCCCGCCGCCGTCGAGGCGCCGGAGGCGGCGGAGTTCGCCGCCCGGCGCGCCGAAGCCATCCTCAACCTTCGGCCGCGGCTCGAAGCGGAGATGCGAAACCTTGGCGTCGATTACCTATTTCACGAGATCGAGCTGCCTCTCGCCGGCGTGCTCGCGGACATGGAATCGGAGGGCGTCGCCATCGACGTCCCGTACCTCAAGCAGATGCAGGATGAGCTCGGGGCACAGCTGACCGCCATCGAGTCCGAGGTCGAACAGGTCGCGGGCCAGAAGTTCAACCTCAACGCGCCGCAGCAGCTGGCCAAGGTGCTGTTCGAGGATCTCCGACTGCCTGTCGGCAAGCGGACGAAGACCGGCTACTCGACTGATGCGGACACGCTCGAGACGCTGCGCGACAAGCATCCGATCGTCGGCTTGATCCTCGAGCATCGCCAGCTGTCCAAGCTCAAGTCGACCTACGTCGACGCACTGCCGCAGCTGGTCGATCCGTTGAGCGGGCGCGTCCACACGTCGTTCGGCCAGGCGAGCACCGCCACCGGGCGCCTGGCGTCTTCCAACCCCAACCTGATGAACATCCCCATCCGGACCGAGCTGGGCCAGCGCATCCGGCGCGCGTTCAAGGCGGCCAGGCCGGACCACGTGATGGTCTCGGCGGACTACTCGCAGATCGAGCTCCGCATTGCCGCGCACCTGAGCGGCGACCCCAAGCTGCTCGAAGCCTTTGCCGCCGGGCAGGACATCCACACCGCGACCGCGGCCGCGGTTTTCAGGGTCCCGATCGAGGCCGTCGATCCGAACCAGCGGCGGCTCGCGAAGGTCGCCAATTTCGGGTCGATCTACGGCCAGGGCGAGTACGGCCTGTCTCAGCAGCTGGGCATCACCGGCGACGTCGCGCGCGAGTTCCTCGGGCAGTACTGGTCGACCTACTCACGGCTCAAGGAATACCTGGACGAGGTGCGCAAGAAGGCGCGCGAGGAGGGGTTCGTCGTCAGCGCCACCGGCAGGCGCCGGGCGATCCCCGACCTGCGCTCGCCGAACTTCCAGCTGCGCAGCGCCGCCGAGCGCATGGCGATCAACTTTCCGATGCAGTCGCTGGCGGCGGACATCATCAAGATCGCGATGGTCAGGCTGCAGCGCGAGCTCGAGGCGGATCACATCGAAGGTCGCATGCTGCTGCAGGTCCATGACGAGCTGCTGTTCGAGGTCCCGAAGACCGAGCTGGACCGGTTTGCCGAGACCGTGCCGCGAATCATGACCGGGGCATACGAGCTCGAGACCGGCATCGAGGTCGAGGCCAAGGTCGGGCCCAACTGGGCGGACATGCATAAGCTCGCGGTCGTCCGCGCCTGATGCCGGAGCTGCCTGAGGTCGAGACGATCGTCGCCGACCTGCGCCCGCACCTGGCCGGCCGCACCATCGTGCGGTGCGAGCTTGGCTTCCCGGCCATCGTCCGGCACCCCGAATCAGAGGCCTTCATCGATTCGGTCGCGGGCATGGGCATCGTGCAGGTCGGCCGCCGCGGCAAGTACATCCTCATCCGGCTCGAGGGCGATTGCCTTCTCGTCGTGCACCTGGGCATGAGCGGCCAGCTGCGGCTGGTCGATGCGGGCATTCCGCCGGCCAAGCACACGCATGCGGTCTTCGTCCTCGATGACGGCCGGCATCTGCGCTACCGCGACCCCCGCCGCTTCGGCCGGATCCTGCTCGGGACCGAGGCGGCGCTCATCGCGTCCAGGGCCCTGCCGCGCCTGGGTCCGGAACCGATCGATCCAACTTTCGGAGCCGACGACCTGTACGCGCGCTTTCGCCGCCGTCGTGCTCCGCTGAAGGCGGTGCTGCTCGACCAGAGAACGGTCGCGGGCGTCGGCAACATCTACGCCGACGAGTCGCTCTACCGAGCGCACCTGCGCCCTGACCGCTTGGCCGGCAGCCTCAGCCGCAGGTCGGTGGGGCGGTTGCACCACGCGCTGCGCGAGTCGCTGCAGGCCGCGATCGAAAATCGCGGCAGCTCCGTCGGCACGTACCGCGATGCGTGGGGTGAGATCGGGGGCCAGCAGGAGAGGCTTCTGGTCTACGGCCGGGCGGGCGAACCTTGCTTCACGTGCGGGCGGCCGCTCTCGATGATTCGCATCGCCGGCCGCAGCACGGTCTTCTGCCGTCGTTGCCAGCATTGATCCCTCGCCTGGTTGGAATCGCCGTCCTCGCGGTGGCTTTCGTCGGGCTGACGATGGCGATCGCGGCGGGCATGTTCACCACCCTTGATCAGCAGGTCGCGCAGGCGATGCACGGCGCCTGGCTCGACTCGCTCCACACGCTGTTCGAGGCGATCGCCGAGCTCGGCGGCCTCGAGCTCACCTCGGTCCTGATGCTCGCCCTCGTCGTGTACCTGCTCCGCGGCGGGTTCGGGGCCGACGCGTGGGTGGTCGTCGCGTTCATCGCCGTCCAGGTGCTGGAGCTGCTGTACAAGTACTACCTGCACCATCCGGGGCCCCCGCGATCGCTGTCGCACAGCGATGGTCCCAGCGTCACCGACCTGCTGCTCGGCTCCGGCCTGGGGAACAGCTTTCCGAGCGGGCACATGGTGCGCACCGTCGTCGCGTACGGGTTGCTCGCGTTCGCCGTCAGGCGGCTGGCTCCATCGCCGGCTGCTCGCGCCCTCGCCATCCCGGTCGCGATCGCCATCATCGTCCTGGTCGCCTTCGACCGCCTGTACCTCGACGTGCACTGGGAATCCGACGTCATCGGCGGGCTGCTGCTCGGGGCGATCGCGCTGCTGGCCGGAACCGTCTGGCTGGACAGGCCAAGAACAGCCCACAATTGACCTGATGCCGGACCGCCCTGTCCTGATCATGGTCACGACTGGCGGCCGCGACGATGCCGAGCGGCTGGGAGAGGCCCTGGTGGTGGAGCGCCTGGCCGCGTGCTGCTCGGTGGTGCCCAGCGTCCATTCCTTCTATTACTGGGACGGCCAGCTGAAGCGGGAGCATGAGGCCCTGCTCCTCGTCAAGACCGTCGAGTCGCGCTCCGAGGCGGTCCAGGAATACGTCCGCAGCCACCACGACTACGAGCTCCCCGAGATCCTTCAGATCGCGGTCGAAGGCGGCTCGCCCGCCTACCTGAAATGGCTCGAGGATCAGGTCAGTCAACGGATGCGCTGACTGTTAAGTGAGCACTTACACTCTGTTGGGGGTGGCGACCGCAGCACGCGACCGGGGTGGCGAATCGGGCGACGCCCGGAAACGCCGCCGCCGGCGCCCGGCCCACGGTCCAGCGCCTGAGGCGGCGCCACCGGTCGGCGGGAGCGGCGCCGAGAGCCCGCCCTCCGTCACCGAGGCGGCGCCGGCCGCCGGCGTGGGCCCTGGATTCGAAGCGCCCACCGGTCCCGGTGTGCTGCTGCCCATGCCCGAGCCGGTGGAGGCCGAGTTCAAAGACCTCCTCGGCCAGGCGGTCGGCCTCCGCCTGGATGCGGTCTCGCGGGAGTTCGGGGGCAGGGGCGAGTCGCACGTCTCGGCGCTGAAAGACGTATCGCTCGAGATCGGACCAGGCGAGTTCGTTGCCGTCGTCGGGCCCTCCGGCTGCGGCAAGACCACGCTGCTCTCGTTGATGGGCGGGCTCGACCGCCCGACCACTGGCCACGTTTACGGCGCCGGCCTGCCGCTGGGCGAGCTCTCCGACCAGGACCTCGCCGATTACCGCCTGCAGCGCGTCAGCACGATCTTCCAGACGTTCAACCTGATCCCCTCGATGACGGTCGAAGATAACGTGGCGCTGCCGCTGACCCTGGCCGGGGTCGAGCTCGAGGAGCGCCGCCGCCGAGCGCGTCGCCTGCTCGTGCTCGTCGGCCTGGAGGACCGCGCCCGGGCGCGCGCCGGCCGGCTTGCCGGCGGCGAGCAGCAGAAGGTGGCGGTGGCCCGCGCTCTCGCCAACCGGCCCGGTCTCATCCTCGCCGACGAGCCCACGGGAAGCCTGGATTCAGCCGCGGGTGAGGTCGTGCTCGAGCTGCTGGAAGACCTCAACCGCCGCGGCGCGACGGTGGTGCTCGTTACCCACGACCCTGAGGTCGCGCGGCATGCCCGCCGGGTGGTGAGGATGAGCGACGGCCGTGCGATCGAGCTGGACGCCGGGCGCCCGACCGTGCGCAACCAGGACCCGGTGGGACTGCCGGCCCGTCTTCACTGGCGGGACACCTTGAAGGTCGGCCTGGGCAGCGCCGGCAGGCGGCCACTGCGCACGGCGCTCACGACCACGGGCGTGGCCATCGGGATCGCGGCCATGAGCTTGATCGTCGCCCTGGCCGAAGGCCTGCAGGGCGCTCTCAGCTCCCCGGCCCTGGCCACGAGCCAGCTGCATCAGCTCGCCGTCTATCCTCTCGCCACCGCGAATCCGGCCGCCTTCGACGCCGGCACGCTCGCCACGCTGAGCGGGTTGGCCCACGTCCGCGCCGCCTGGGGCGAGATGGCGATGAGCGGAGCGTTCAACCCGCCGGCACCGGGCGCGGCCGTCGCGGCGGAGCCGGCCGCCATGCCCTCAGGCGCGCTGGTCTCGCTGCCACCGGTCGGGCAGTCGAGCGGTGGACTCAAGCTGGCCGCGGGACGCCTGCCGCAGTCGGACTCGGCGCTCGAGGTGGTGCTCAGCGACGGTGAGGCGACCGCGCTCGGGTTGGTGAGCGCGCCCGCGGCCATCGGGACGAAGGTCGGGTTCAGCGCGGGCTACGGCGCCCTGCTGCTTCCGGGGGCGGCTCGCAACCCGGTCACGCATCCGGTCCCCATCGAGCTGCTGGTGGTCGGGGTCGTCTCCAACCGGTACATGCCGGCGGGCGCGCCAGGCGGCCTGGCCCCATACGGGCTGCTCCGCGCCTACTGGACGCGCCTGGCGCAGGCCAACGGGTGGAAGGGCGGCGAATTCGCGAGCATCACCCTGCTGGCCGACTCCGGCCCCGCGGTCGACGGTCTTCGCCATCGCGTCGAGGCGCTCGGTTTCCAGGCTCAGACTTTCGGCGACCAGTTCCGCGACTTCGAGGACCTGCTGGCCAAGTTGCGACTGGCCCTGCTCGGACTGGCGATCGTCGCTCTGCTGCTCGCCTGTCTCGGCATCGCGAACACCATGTACACCGCGGTGCTCGAGCGCACCAAGGAGATCGGCGTGCTCAAGGCGCTGGGCGCTCGGCGGCGCGACGTGCTGCAGGTATTCGTCGCCGAGGCCGCGGTGATCGGCCTCGCCGGCGGGCTGGTCGGCACGCTGGTCGCCGTCGGCCTGGCCCGGCTGGGCAACGCCGCCGTCGACCGCCTCACCCGGGCGGTGAGCCCCACCACCTTCGACGTGTTCAGGACCGATGTCACGGTCGTCCTCGCCGCGCTGGTGCTCGCGGTGCTGCTCAGCACGGTCAGCGGCCTGCTGCCCGCCCTGCGAGCCGCGCGCCAGGATCCGATCAAAGCGCTCCGCTACGAGTGATTCGCGCTCGGTGACCACATGAGGGCGTCCACGTACCCGCTGCTCGACGTCGACGCAGCCGCCGCGCTGGTGCTGGAGCGGACCCCGGTGCTGGGTGTGGAGAGACTGCCCCTGGCCGATTGCGCCGGCCGCGTGCTGGGTGAGGATGTGGTCGCGTCCGCGTCCCTGCCCCCGTTTCCGTCCAGTGCCGTGGATGGGTACGCGGTGCGAGCGGCCGACGCCGGGAGGGCGCTCCGCGTGCTCGGTGAGTCGGCCGCCGGCCGTCCCTTCGCCGGCGAGGTGAAGTCGGGCACGGCGGCGCGCATCCTCACCGGCGGCGTGCTGCCCGACGGCGCGGACTGCGTCGTCATGGTCGAGGACGTGCGCGTCGACGGCGACGTCGTCACCGTCCCCGGCGGCCTGCGAGCGGGCGCCAACTTCCATCCGCCGGGCGCCGACCTCCGCGCCGGCGAGCGGGTTCTCTCGGCCGGGAGCCACCTCGGCCCAGCCGAGCTGGGAGTGGCTGCCGCTCTCGGACTTGCATACCTCAGCGTGCACCGCCGGCCGCGCGTGGCTCTCATGTCGACGGGCGACGAGCTGGTGGAGGTGGGGGAGGAGCCGCGCCGCGGGCAGATCGCCGACTCCAATCGCTGGGCCCTGCTGGCGGCGCTTCGGGAGGCGGGCGCCGAGGTGAGCCTGCTCGGGATCGGGCCGGACCAGCCGGAACCGCTCCGGCGGCTCGTCGTGCAGGCGCTGGACCGGGCGGACGCGCTGGTGACGTCCGGGGGCGTCTCCGTGGGCACGCACGACCTGGTCAAGCCGCTGCTTGAGTCGCTCGGCACGGTGCATGTGGGCCGGGTCAAGCTCAAGCCCGGCAAACCGTTCACGTTCGCCACCCTCCCCCAGTCCAAGGTCGCGTTCGGACTGCCCGGCTTCCCGGTTTCCTCGCTGGTGACCTTCGAGGTCTTCGTGCGACCGGCGCTGCGCAAGATGCAGGGCTTCGCCCGGCTGCACCGACCGACGCTGCCGGTGCGCCTTTTGTACGACGCGCGCGCGAGCGCCGACCGCACGGAGTTCCAGCGCGTCACGCTGCGGCGCGACGGTCGAGAGCTGGTGGCCGAGACCACCGGCTCACAGTCCTCCTCCCGCCTCATGTCCCTGGCGGGCGCGCACGCCCTCGTCCGGATCGCGCCCGGAACCGAGGAGGTCACGGCCGGGACGATCGTGGAGGCATTGATCCTGGCGCTGCCCTGATCGCGATTGCGGTCTTCCGGCGAACGTTTGTGCGCCTTAGAATGAGAGATTCCCGATGCCCTCCCGCTTTCGTGTCGACGCACCCTTCAAGCCGGCCGGAGACCAGCCGCAGGCGATCGAGCAGCTGGTCGAAGGCGTCGGGTCCGGGCTGACGCAGCAGGTGCTCCTGGGCGTGACCGGGAGCGGCAAGACGAACGTCATGGCGTGGGCGGTCGAGCAGCTCCAGCGGCCGGTGCTGGTGCTCAGCCCGAACAAGACGCTCGCGGCCCAGCTCTGCGCCGAGTTCCGGCGCCTGCTGCCCGACAACGCGGTCGAGTACTTCGTCAGCTACTACGACTACTACCAGCCGGAGGCGTACATCGCGCGGTCCGACACCTACATCGAGAAGGACTCGAGCCGCAACGATGAGATCGACCGCATGCGGCACTCCACCACCCAGTCACTGATGACCAGGCGGGACGTGCTGGTGGTGGCCAGCATCAGCTGCATCTACGGCATCGGCTCGGTCGAGGACTACATGGGCGAATCCCTCCACGTCGAGAAGGGCCAGTCGATCCGGCGGGAGGTCTTCCTTCGCAAGCTCACCGAGATGCTGTACGAGCGCAACGACTACGACCTGGCACGGCTGCGATTCCGCGTTCGAGGCGACGTCGTCGACCTCGTGCCCGCGAACGAGGAGAAGGTCTTCCGGCTGGAGTTCTTCGGCGACGAGGTCGAGCGGATCCAAGAGCTGGACGCCGTGACCGGTGAGATCCTGGGCCCGCGCGACGAGTTCACCGTGTTCCCGGCCTCCCACTACGTCACGCCGGCGGACAAGCTGCGCCTGGCGATGGTGGACATCGAGGCGGAGCTCGATGAGCGCTGCAAGTGGTTCGAGGAGCACGGCCGGCTGCTCGAGGCTCAACGGCTGCGGCAGCGCACCAACTTCGACCTGGAGATGCTGCGCGAGACGGGGACCTGCGCCGGGATCGAAAACTATTCGATGCACCTGACGCGACGCCAGCCCGGCGACGCCCCATACACGCTCATGGACTTCCTGCCCGACGACGCACTCATATTCGTCGACGAGTCCCACGTCGCGGTGCCGCAGATCGGCGGCATGCTGGGTGGCGACCGGTCGCGCAAGGCGGCGCTCGTCGAGTACGGGTTCCGGCTGCCCAGCGCCTTCGACAACCGGCCTCTGAGCTTCGAGGAGTGGGAGGAGCGCGCGCAGAGCGTGATTTACGTTTCCGCCACCCCCGGGCCGTACGAGCTGCGGCGGTCGCAGCACACGGTGGAGATGGTCGTGCGCCCGACCGGGCTGGTGGATCCCACCGTGGAGGTCCGACCCACCGAGGGCCAGATCGACGACCTGCTGGCCGAGGTCAAGAGGCGCACCCAGCTGGGCCACCGCTCGCTGGTGACGACGCTGACCAAGCGGTTCGCCGAGGACCTCGCCGACTACCTGCGCGAGTACGGCGTCAAGGTGCGCTACCTGCACTCCGAGCTGGACGCGATGGAGCGGATCGACGTTCTGCGCGACCTGCGCACCGGCGCGGTGGACGTGGTCGTCGGCATCAACTTGCTGCGCGAAGGCCTGGACCTGCCGGAGGTCGCATTCATCGCCATCCTCGACGCGGACAAGGAGGGTTATCTCCGAGCGTACCGGTCGTTCATCCAGATCATCGGGCGCGCGGCCCGCAACGTCGAGGGCCACGTGGTGATGTACGCGGACAAGATCACCGATTCGATGCGGCAGGCGCTCGACGAGACCGAGCGCCGGCGCGCGCGGCAGGTCGCCTACAACCAGGAGCACGGCATCACGCCCGAGACCGTGAAGAAGGCGATCTACGCGCTCGAGATCGAAGACAAGGACATCCAGGCGGACGCGGTCGAGCTCATGGTCGGAGCGGGAGTGCCGCGTGAGGACCTCCTGGCGATCGTGCGCGACCTCGAGAAGGAGATGCGCCGCCTGTCGAAGGAGCTCCAGTTCGAAGATGCGGCGCGGGTGCGCGACCGCATCATCGCGCTGCGCAAGCGCCTCGCCGGGGAGGAGGGCGGCGGCGAAGACGACAGTGACGTGGCCCTGGCGATCGCCGCCGCGCCGAAGCAGAGGACGACCGTGCGCAATTGGAGAAAGGCCCGGCGCGGCCCGTGAAGAACCTCGATCGCGCGAATTGGCTCCTGGAGGCCGATGCCGCGGGGTGGATGGAGACCCTCGGCGCCCGCATCGCAGAGGCGGAACCGGGCCGCGTCGTCGTCGAGCTGGAGGCCGGCCCGCAACACCGCCATGGCGGCGGTGTGGTCCAGGGCGGCGTCATCACCCAGATCGCCGACGCGGCGATGGGCATGTCGCTGGCGACCCTGCAGGAGGATGGGAGTTGGAACACCACGATCGAGCTCAAGATCAACTTCCTGCGCCCGGTGGTCGAGGGGAGGTTGCGCGCGGTCGGGCGGGTGATCGAAATGCGCCAGTCCCTGCTTTTCGGCGAGGCCGACGTCATCGACGCCGCCGGCCGCCTGGTCGCGCGGGCGTCTTCGACGTGCATCGTCGTGCCCCCGGGACAGGGCCGGTGACCGAAGCGCCCGCGCCCTCCCGCGCTTGGGAGTGGCTGGGAGTGAGGCTCGTCCACCAGGGCGAGGGGACCGCGACGGTCGAGATGGTGGGCCTGGAACAGATGGCCAACCACGCGGGTTTTCTGCATGGCGGCCTGATCGGCGCCCTTGCGGACAGCGCCATGGGCGCGTCGGTACGGACCTTGAAGCCCGCGGTGCGCCGCGCCGTAAGCTTTGACCTGAAGCTCAACTTCATCGCCGCGGCGGAGATCGGCGAGACGCTCCGAGCCACGGGGAAGGTGGTGCACGCCGGCCGGCGTACGTGCGTGACCGAGTGCCGGGTCGAAGGCGAAGGAGGGCGGCTGATCGCGACCGCAAGCGGAACATTCATGGTGTCTCGGGGGGAACCCAGTGCCGATTGACCAAATAACGATTCGCGGGGCGCGTGAGCACAACCTCAAGAACGTCACGCTCTCGATCCCGCGAGACAAGCTCGTGGTGTTCACCGGGCTCTCGGGGTCGGGCAAATCGTCGCTCGCCTTCGACACGATCTACGCCGAGGGGCAGCGCCGCTACGTCGAGTCCCTTTCCGCGTACGCGCGCCAGTTCCTCGGCCAGATGGAGAAGCCTGACGTCGACACGATCGAGGGGCTCTCCCCCGCGATCTCGATCGACCAGAAGGGCACGTCCAGGAACCCGCGGTCGACGGTCGGTACCGTCACCGAGGTCTACGACTACCTGCGGCTCCTGTATGCGCGCATCGGGCACCCGCACTGCCCGGTGTGCGGACGCGAGGTGCGCCGCCAGACGGTCGAGCAGATGGCCGACCACGTCGAGAAGCTGCCCAAGGGAATGCGCGTGATGGTGCTCGGCCCGGTGGTCAAAGGCCGCAAGGGCGAGTATCGCTCGCTCATCGAGGACGTGCGCAAGTCGGGGTTCGTTCGGGTTCGCGTCGACGGCAGCCTCTACGAGCTGGGCGAGCAGATCCCCCTGGACAAGAACAAGAAGCACGACATCCAGGTGGTGGTGGACCGGATCGTGGTCGGGCCGGACCAGCGGACCCGGCTCGTCGACTCGATCGAGACGGCGGCGCGTCTGGGCGGAGGGTCGGTGATCATCGTCCCCCTGGGAACGGGGACCGCCGCCGTCACGCCCGGCGATCCCGGCGGGGACGTTCCGCCTCAAGAGCACGTGGACGAGATCCAGATGTCGCAGGACTTCGCCTGTCCCTACGACGGGACCAGCGTTCCCGAACCCGAGCCGCGGAACTTCTCGTTCAACAATCCGCACGGCGCCTGCCCGACCTGCACCGGCATCGGCTTTCAGCTGGTGGTCGACGGCGACCTGGTGGTCCCGGACCCCTCCCTCTCACTGCGAGAGGGCGCGATCGCGGCGTGGAGCCGCTCCCAGTTCTTCTATCCCGAGCTGCTCGAGTCGGTCAGCAAGTACCTCGGCATCGACATGGACAAGCCGTGGTCGAAGCTGACCAAGCCGCACCGCGAGGTCCTGCTGAACGGGACGGGCGACCGCAAGATCCGCTTCGGCTACAAGAACCAGTACGGGCACGCCCGCTGGTACGAGGCGCCGTTCGAGGGCGTGATCGCCAACCTCCAGCGGCGCTACCAGGAGACGCAGTCCGACTTCTTGAAAGCCGAGCTCGAGCGCTACATGTCCGACAAGCCGTGTCCGGCGTGCAAGGGCCGGCGCCTCAAGCCGGAGTCGCTGGCGGTCACGGTGGCAAGCCGCAACATCGCCGAGGTGTGCGCCCTGTCGGTCAGCACGGCGATCGGCTTCTTCGATGCCCTGGACCTCACCGAGCGCGAGCAGCTGATCGCGCGCGGCGTGCTGAAGGAGATCCGTGAGCGGCTGCAGTTCATGATCGATGTCGGCCTCGAGTACCTCACCATCGCGCGAGCCGCCAACACCCTGTCGGGCGGCGAGTCGCAGCGCATCCGGCTGGCGACGCAGATCGGGTCCAAGCTGATGGGCGTCCTGTACATCCTCGATGAGCCGTCGATCGGGCTCCACCAGCGCGACAACAGGCGATTGATCAACACGCTGCTGCGCCTGCGGGATCTCGGCAACACGCTGATCGTCGTCGAGCACGACGAGGAGACGATCCGGTCGGCGGACTACATGGTCGACATCGGCCCGGCCGCGGGCGAGCACGGCGGCGAGATCATTGCCGCCGGCCCCGTCGACGAGGTGATCGCCGACCCCAACTCGATCACCGCCGCCTTCCTGCGCGGCGACCGCGAGATCCCGATTCCCGCCAAGCGCCGCCGTGGCAACGGGAAGCAGCTGGTGATTCGGGGCGCGCAGGCGAACAACCTGAAGGATCTCGACGTGGCGATCCCGCTGGGCGGCTTCGTCGCGGTCTCCGGAGTGAGCGGTTCGGGTAAGTCCTCGCTCGTCACCGACATCCTCAGCCGCAAGGTGGCGCAGCACTTCTACAAGGCCAAGGAGAGGCCCGGGCTGCACCGGAGCGTCGAGGGGCTCGAGCATCTTGACAAGGCCATCGACATCGACCAATCGCCCATCGGCCGCACGCCGCGGTCCAACCCGGCGACCTACACGGGCATGTTCACCTACATGCGGGAGCTGTTCGCGAGCCTGCCCGAGGCGAAGATGCGCGGTTACAAGCCGGGGCGGTTCAGCTTCAACGTGCGCGGCGGCAGGTGCGAAGCCTGTCAGGGCGACGGGATCATCCAGATCGAGATGCACTTCCTGCCGGACGTCTACGTGCCCTGCGAGGTCTGTCACGGCACGCGCTACTCGCGCGAGGTGCAGGAGGTGAAGTTCCGCGGCCACTCGATCTCCGATGTGCTGGAGCTCACCGTCGACGAGGCGCTGGAGGTCTTCGAGAACGTGCCGCGGATCAAAGTCAAGCTCCGAACGCTGCACGACGTGGGTCTGGGCTACATCCGCCTCGGCCAGCCGGCGACCCAGCTGTCGGGTGGCGAGGCGCAGCGCGTGAAGCTTTCGACCGAGCTGTCGCGCCGGGACACCGGACGGACGCTGTACCTCCTCGACGAGCCCACGACCGGCCTGCACTATGCCGACGTCGAGCGGCTGCTGGTGGTGCTGCACCGCCTGGTCGACCACGGCAACACGGTGGTCGTCATCGAGCACAACCTCGACGTGCTCAAGACCGCCGACTGGCTGATCGACCTCGGACCGGAGGGCGGCGACGGCGGTGGGTACGTGATCGCGCAGGGGACGCCCGAGCAGCTGGCCGCCAGCCCCGAGTCGGCGACGGGCCAGTTCCTCGGCGCGCTGCTCGGCAAGGCGCATAAGCAGCCCGACAGGACGGACGGCTCGGTTCGCTCGCGGCGCGCGAAAGTGGCCGTCGGCTGAAACCCGGCCGGCCGGTCGGGTACGGCGCCCTGCTGCGCGTCCCGGGCTTCGCCCGGCTGTACGCGGGCCTGCTCCTGGGGCGCATGGGCGGGCAGATGATGATCGTCATCCTGGTCCTGTTCGTCCTGGGGCGCTACCACTCCCCCCAGCTGGCGGGCGCCACCGCATTCGTCGGCATCTTTCCCGGCGTCCTGGTGTCGCCGCTGGCCGGCGCGCTCCTGGACCGCAGGGGCCGCGCCCGGCTGATCGTCCTCGACTATTTGATCGCGGGCTTGGCGGCGGCGCTGATCGCCGCCCTGGCCATGCTCGACGTCCTGCCACCAGCGGCGCTGCTGACCATTGTCGGCCTCGCGTCGCTGACCAATCCCCTGAGCGCGACCGGCGCCCGCTCGCTGGTGCCGATCCTCGCCCCGGCGCACCTTTGGGAGCGGGCCAACGCGCTCGACAGCAGCGGCTACGTCATCGCGTCGCTGGTCGCATCGCCCCTGGCGGGCGTCCTGGTCGGGCTCGTCGGAGGCGAGTGGGCGCTGCTCGCCGCGGGCGCGGTCTTTGCGGCCGCGGCGGTGGTGATGGTGGGGCTGCGGGACCCGGTCAACGCTCACCACGCCGGCGGGTCGGTCGTGCGCAATGCGTGGTTGGGGCTGGAGTACGTCGCGCGCAATCCCACCCTGCGCGGGCTGGCGCTCACACTCAGCACCTTCAACCTGGGCAATGGCGTGCTGGTGATCGCCATCCCGGTCCTGGTGCTCGATCGGCTTCATCAGGGACCCGCCACGGTCGGCTTCCTGTGGGGCGGGCTGGGCGCCGCGGGCCTCGTTTCGGCCTTGATCGCGGGCAGCCTACCGAGCCGGGGCCGCGAGCGTCAGTTGATGGTCGCCGGGATCGCGATCAGCGTCGTCGCGCTGTCCCTGCTGCCCTTCGCCACCAGCCTGGCGCCGGTGATCCTGGCCGTCGTGCTGTTCGGCGCCGCCAACGGGCCTTTCGACATCGGGCTGTTCACCCTCCGGCAGCGAAGAACCGACCCGGCCTGGTTTGGCCGCGCCTTCGCCGTGTCGATGGCCGTGAACTACGTCGGCACTCCTATCGGCTCCGCCTTCGCGGGCCCGCTGATCAGCTGGTCCCTGAACGCCGCCCTGTGGGCGGCCGTGGTCGTCTCCGTCATCGCCGGCCTGTTCCCGATGCTCGCCATCCCGGCTCGAGACGGCACGGGACGCCTCTGACCGAGAGGCGCTCGGGGGATCAGCGCCCCGATACGGAGTGGGCGGTGATGCCGAACAGAGCGATCCCGAAGACGAAGATCGCGAATATCAGGATGATGATCAGGAGCCCGATTAGAGCCAGGTGAATGATGCCGATGACCATCCCGGCGGTGGCCATCCACATTCCCTGCTCCCCGCTTTGCCTGATCTGCTTGCGGGCCATGTAACCCGTCACGATCGCGACGACAGCCACGGTGAAGCCGCCGACGCCGGGGATGATGTGGGCGAAAAAGGAGCCGATCCCCGTGATCAGGCTGACAATCGCCAGGGTGTTGGTCTGGGTCCCGGCGGCAGGCGTGTACACCGCGCCAGGCGGCGCCCCGGGAACGGAGGTTGCGGGCGTGGTCTGTTGACCCGCGATCTGCGTCGGTTGCCCCGGCTGGGAGGGGGGTCGAGGTGGCAGCTCGCCCGGAGTCGTGCTCACGGCCCGAAGTCTAGGTGTTCATACAATCCGTTTCAATGGTGGCCCCGCTGGAGCAAACGATCAAGCGCCGGCTGCGCGCCGTCCCCGACGCCCCTGGTGTCTACCTCTTCCGCGACCACCGCAGCCAGGTCATCTACGTCGGTAAGGCGCTGCGCCTCCGCGACCGGCTGCGCTCGTATTTCACGCCGGGTTACGCCCAGACCGCGAGGGTGGCCGAGCTGGTGCGCAAGGTCTCCGATTTCGAGTTCGTCACGACCGCCAACGAGGTCGAGGCGCTGGTGCTCGAGTGCAACCTCATCAAGAACTACCGGCCGCGATTCAACATCCGCCTCAAGGACGACAAGAACTACCTCTATCTGAAGCTGCCGGTCACCGAGGAGTTCCCGCGCGTCCACTACTCGCGGCGCGTTCAGAACGACGGCGCCCTCTACTTCGGGCCGTACACCTCGGCGCAGTCGCTGCGCGGCACGGTCAAGTCGATCCGCCAGCTCCTGCCGTTCCGGACCTGCTCGGATGAGATCTTCAAGCAGGGCAAGGTCTGCCTGGACTTCCACATCAAGCGCTGTCCGGGCCCATGCGAGAGGCGCATCAGCCCCGAGGACTACAACGCGCGGATCAACGAGGTCGCCCTCTTCATGGAAGGCCGCTCGGACGTCCTGGTCCGCCAGCTCCAGGAGCGCATGGAGGGCGCCGCCGGCCGGCTCGACTTCGAGAACGCGGCGCGCTATCGGGACCAGCTGCAATCGATCGAGCGCATCGCCGACCGCCAGAAGGTCCTGACCCACGGCCGCGAGGACCAGGACCTCATCGCCTATGCCCGGCGCGGGGGCGAGGTCTTCGTCGAGGTGGCATACGTGAGGCAGGGGAAGATGGTCGGCCACGACGGTCACGCCCTCGACGGCGCGGGAGAGGCCGCCGAAGCCGAGCTGCTGCGAGGCTTCGTCCTCCAGTACTACGCGAGCGCGACCCATGTGCCGCGCGTGCTCATCCTGCCGGGAGCCCTGGAGGAGCCGGACCTGGTCGCCGGGTGGCTGAGCCAGCGTCGGGGGGGGCCGGTGACGGTTGAGGTGCCGCAGCGGGGTCGAAAGCGGGCGCTGGTCACGCAGCTGGCGGAGACCGCTTCCCAGGAGCTCGAGCAGCTGCGCATCCAGGCGGACTACGACCGCAGTCGCACCGAGCCGATGCTGGCCGCGCTCGCCGAAGCCCTCGACCTGGAGACGCCGCCGAAGCGAATCGAGTGCTACGACATCTCCAACCTCCAGGGCGACTCCGCGGTCGGCGCCATGGTGGTGTTCGAGGACGGCCGGCCGAGGAACGACCACTACCGTCACTTCAGGATCAAGCTGGTGCCCGGCCCCAACGACTTCGCCATGCTGCAGGAGGTCCTCCGGCGCCGTCTGGAGCGCCTGGAGTCGGCGCAGCGCCGCGAGGAGGCCGACGACGTGGGCGACAGTTCGTTCACCAGCCGGCCGGACCTGATCCTCATCGACGGGGGCAAGGGGCAGCTCAGCGCCGCGCTGGAGGTGCTCGAGGCGGCAGGTTATGCCGACATACCGACCTTCGCGTTGGCCAAGGAACGCGAGGAGATCTTCGCGCCCGGGCGCTCCGACCCGATCGTCCAGGAAAAGAACTCGCCCGGGATGTTCCTGGTCCAGCGCGTCCGCGACGAAGCCCATCGCTTCGCCATCACCCATCACCGCAAGGTCCGCTCGCGCAAAGCGCTGACGTCCCCGCTCGATTCGGTCGAAGGCATCGGCCCCGCGCGCAAGCGAGCGCTCCTGCGACACTTCGGCTCGGTGCAGGCGATTCGAGAAGCCCCGGTCCAAGACATCGTGGCCCTCGGCTTGCCCGAGCGCCTCGCCAAGCGTCTCAAGGAGACGTTATGACTCCACGGTTCGGGCCCAAGGCCCGCCGGTGACGCTCGTGATCGTCGGCGGGTCGAGCGAGCCCGAGCTCGACGAAGCCGTGGGCGTGTTCCTAGACACCGGCTTTCAGCTCGCCCGCTGGCTGTCGCCCTGGGAGGAGGCGGACGCCGTGCTGCCCCTGCGCGGTGACGCGGTGACGCTGCTCAAGGACGCCGACGCCCGCGACATCCGCTACGTGCTCGTCCACGTCGGACCCGATGACGGCAGGGCCGGCGGCAGCCACGACCGGGCGCATCACCGTGTCGACGCCACCCAGCTCGGCGAGCTGGCGCAGCGGCTGCGCTCGCGCGAGAGGCTCTTGATCACCTGCCTGGCGTTCGGCTACAAGAACGGCCTCCCCGACGGCGCCTCGTGGGTCGTGGACGTCCGGCTGCTCGACAACCCGTACTGGGTGGAGGAGCTCCGGCCGCTCGACGGCCGCGACCCGCGAGTCCGCGACTACGTCGTCAGCCAACCCGCGGCCCAAGAGCTGCTCGACAATCTCGAGACGACCCTTCGCGCCGCGATCCCGCGCTACCGCGAGCACGGCCGCTCGCAGCTCGTGGTCGCGTTCGGCTGCACGGGGGGAAGGCATCGCTCCGTGGCCATGGCGCGTGAGATGGCGAGACGGCTCGCTCGTGTCGATGGGCTCGACATCGACTTCGCCGCCCGCGACCTGTAGGTACATGACTCGCGCCCTCGTCCTGGGCGGGGCGGGTTTCATCGGGGCCGCCGCGTGCAAGGAGCTGATGCGGCGTGGGGTGGAGACGATCGCCGCGGGACGGAAGGAGCGACCCTACGGCACCTTCACCAGCTACATCGCCTTCGACCGGACCGACGAAGAGCAGCTTCGGCGCGCCCTGGCGACGGTCGAACCCGATGTGCTGCTCGACCTCGCCTGCTACCAGCCAGGCGAGGTGGAGGCGGTCGCCCGCATCTTCAGGGGCGACCGGTACGTGTTCGTCTCGACCACCGTGTACCCGGATCTTGACGGCCGGCCGGCGCGTGAGGACGACTTCGTGCCGCTCGAGGGCGAGCCTCCGGACGTCCTGGATTGCCTCGACGGCAAGCGGTGGTGCGAAACGGTCCTGGCTCGCACTCGGGATCTCCCGTGGACTGTGGTCCGGCCGCCGGCGGTCATTGGACCCGCCGACCACACGCTCCGGATCGCGGCCTATATGCAGCGCGTCGCGGACGGCGGTCCGCTGCTGGTCCCGGCCGAGTCTTACGAGCGGCCGGCCAACCTGTCCTGGGTCAAGGACATCGGCTTCGCTTGCGCGCTGGCGTGTGACCTGCGCAAGGACACGGCGCGCAGGGCCTACAACGCCGCCTTCGAAGGGGTGAGCTTGCGCGACCTCATCGAAGGCATGGCGCGCGCCATGGGCGTGCCGGCCCGCATCCATCCGATGCCGTTCGCTGAGTTGCCCGAGGGGGCGAGCCCGTACGGTCCCGATCCGCGCCGCCCCGGCGGCTGCGTGCTGGATCGGGCGCGGGCCGAGCTGGGCTTCGAACCGTCGGCCTTGGAGGACGCCCTCGCCGAGACGCTGGCGTGGTACCGGGTCGCGCACCCTACGCATCCCGGCTACGCGAACCGAGCGAGCGAGCTGGCCGTTGCCGGCGCGAGCTGACACCGCGCACCGGAGGGGGGGTGCGCCGGCTCGTATTCTCAGCCCCATGATGAGGCGCCTGGGGCCCTATTCGATCGCGATCGGGGGAGCCCTGGCGATCACGGCCGTCCTCGGCCTCATCACCTCCCGCGCCGCCATCCCCGGCCTGTCCGCGTTCTACCTGCTGTTCGTGCTGTGGCTCGGAGCTCGCTGGGGCCGCGGTCCCGCCGTCGCCGGCAGCGGGGCCGCCTTCCTCCTGTACGACTTCTTCTTCGTGCCGCCGGTCGGGACGTTCACGGTCAGCAGCCCGTCAGAGCTGCTGGAGCTCACCGTCCTGCTCGCGGTCGCCCTGGTGACGAGCCAGCTGGCGGCTTCACTGCGCCGCGCGCAAGCTGCGGCCGAGACCCTGGCCGCCGACTCCCGCACGCTCTACGAGCTGGCGACCGCCGCCCTGCGCACGCCGCAGGTGACGGCCGCGCTGTCGATGGTGTGTGAGTGGGCGCTTCGCCTCCAGTGCGTCAGGCGGTTCGCATTGGTGGCGATGGATTTCGGGCAGGCGACGCCTCTGGCCGGCGGCGAGCTCAGCCCTGATGAGATGCGGCAGGCGGCATGGTCCTATGCCAACCGCAAGCCTGTCGGCATCGCGGTCCACGACGGCGCGGTGAAGCTGATGCGCACCCATCCCGGCGCGGCCGCGCCGGCGTACCTGCCACTCGGCAGCGGCGTCGCCATGATCGGGATCGAATCGCAGCGTCCGGACGCCGCCGAGCTCCGCCTGCTCGCGGCGCTGGTGGGACTGGCCGACCTGCTGCTCGACCGCCGGCGCGCCTCCCTGGAGGCCGAGCGAGCTCGCGGCTTCGAGGCGTCGGACCGGCTGAAAGCCGCCATCCTTTCGTCCCTGTCCCACGAGCTGAAGAGCCCGATCGCAGCGCTGCGCGCCGGGCTCACCGCGCTCACCGCGCCGCAGGCGGGCCTCAAACCGGATCAGCAGGAGCTGCTCGCCGACCTCGACCGGCAGGCCAGCCGGCTGGACCACCTGGTCGGCGACATGCTGGCGCTGTCTCGCTTGGAGGCGGGCCTCGAGCTGGAGAAGGAGCCGCATCGGTTCGCCGACCTGGTGGGCACCGCGATGCGACCGCTTCGATCCGAGTTGCAAGGGCACGACGTCCCGGTTCAGATTCCGGACGACCTGCCTCCGGTGGAGGTCGACGAGGTCCAGGTCGGTCGCGTGCTGACCAACCTGCTCGAAAATGCTCTGGAGTGGACGCCTCCAAAGGGAGTCATCGAGGTGGGGGCGGTCGCCCACGAAAGCGAGCTCGAGGCGTGGGTCGAGAACGACGGCCCCGCGATTCCGCCGGTGGACCTGGATCGGGTCTTCGACACCTTCTGGACGCGCCGCGCCCGAGGTAGCGGGTTGGGGCTCGCGATCTGCAAGCGCGTCGTCGAAGCGCACGGCGGCAGCATCCGCGCCGAGAACCGCCGGCGTGGACCGCGCTTCACCTTCACCCTGCCGCTCGCGCGCGCCAGGATGCCGCGGTGAGCGGAAGGGTCCTCGTCGTCGACGACGAGGTCGAGATGCAGCGCGCCCTGCGGGCGGGGTTGACGTATCACGACTTCGACGTGCGGGCGGTGGGTAGCGGTGAGGAGGCTGTGCGCGAGTCGGCCGCCTGGCGGCCGGACGTGATCCTCCTGGACCTGGGCCTTCCGGGCATGGACGGGTTTGCCGCCCTGCGAGCGCTGAGGCCGGCGACTCGCGCCGCCGTGATCGTGGTCAGCGTCATGCCCGGCGAGAAGGACAAGGTGCGGGCGCTGGACCTCGGTGCCGACGACTACGTGGTCAAGCCCTTCGGCACCGAGGAGCTGGTGGCGCGGATCCGTGCCGTACTGCGCCGGCAGGCGGACGTGTCCGCCGGGGAGCCGGTCGTCCGCTCAGGAGACCTCGAGGTCGATCTGGGGCGGCGCACCGTGACCGTCGGCGGCCGCGCCGTGCGCCTGACGCCGACCGAGTACGAGCTGCTGCGTTATCTCGCGCTGCACGCGGGCAAGCCGGTCACGCATACCACCCTGCTGCGCCAGGTGTGGGGTGACTATGCCGTCGGTGACAAGTACAACACCCGCTACGTCGTCGCCCAGATCCGCAAGAAGCTGGGCGACGATCCCGCCAACCCGCGCTACATCGTCAACGAGCCAGGGGTCGGCTACCGGCTCGAGGCGTAGCCAAGCCCCGCGGTCACTGCTCGCCGTGGCTGCGGTTCAGGAGATAGGCGGCGATCAGGGCGACCAGGACGATGCCGGGCGACCAACCCAGACCCGGCCCGAAGGGGTCGTAGCTCGACAGGTCGACGCCCACGGCAAGGCCGCTCGTGGCGGCGAAGACGAGCACGATGAGCACGCCGCGAACGGCTCCATGGCGGGCGAAGAAGAGCTCCCACCCGAGCCGCCAGCCGCGCCGTTGGCGCCGGCGGCGGGGTGGTTCGACGGCGGCGTGGGCGGCGACGCCCTCCCGCCTGCCGAGACGGTATCGCGCCGTCTGGGGAAGGGGCTCGGGAGGGCGGCGCTCGACCTCGCGGTCGGGCGGTGGGGGCACCTCCAGCGGCTCCCAGAGCGGCTGCTTCCGATGGCGCCGGTACAGGACGAAGCTGAGGCCGCCGAGAACCAGCCAGCCGAGATAGATGTACGTCGAGTTGGAGATGTTCTGCGACATGAGCTGGGTGAACACGGTCCCGATCGCGAGCGCGCCCACGAGCGAGATCACCGGGATGCTGTCCCGCCCGAACTTGATGTTCCAGGGCATTCGATAGGGGCGGTAGAGGTTGGGCTCGATGAATCGAAGGCGCATCACGGACAGGTGCGCTGAACAGAAGGCAAAAGTCGCCGCCAGCGAATAGACCGCGCCCAGGAGGTCGATCTCCTTGCCTGAGACAAAAATCCCCGGCAGCACCAGGAGCGCCGCTGCGACGCCGAAGATCACGATCGAGAAGTACGGCGTCCGGTAACGCGGGTGAAGCTGCGCGAACTGGCGCGGCAACAGGTCGGCGCCCGCCAGCGAGTAGCTCAGCCTCGAGATGCCGATGAGGCCCGCGTTGGTCGCGATCACCAGGATGGTGAAGGCGAGGATCCCGACCCAGATCCCAGCCCAGAACGCAAGCGGCTGGCCGAAGCCGGTGACGATCCCCGCCACCGGATTGTCCTTCCAGGTCGTGGCCAGGTCGGTCGTGAATTGCCCCGTGCCGTCCAGGTGCACCGGGAAGACGCTCATGCCGACCGTCGGTAGGAAGGCCGAGACGAAAAGCACCGCGGCGATGACGGCAAACGTGGCTCGAGGCACGCTGCGCCCCGGATTCCTCGCCTCCTCGGACATGTTGGAGATGGTTTCGATGCCGGTGTACGTGACCATGGCGATGGAGACGCTGGCGAGGAAGTTGCCCCAAGTCGGGGCCACCCCGAGGTGGATGTTGCTGATGATCGTGTGGAAGTTGAGCAGCAGCAGCAGGCCGAGGATGACGAGGACGAGCTGGGTGATGAGGTCGGCGACCGCGAGCGACAGGTTGAGCAGGCTCGACTCCTGGATGCCGATCACGTTCAGGACGATCAGGAATCCGATCAGAAGGACGGTGGCGACGACATGCCAGAGGTCGTTGGTCTTCAGCAGGTGGAAGAGCGGCACGTACTTGCCGAACACCCCCAGATAGCTGATGGCGAAGTAAGAGGAGATGGAGACGGTGGCGGTGTAGTTCAGCAGCTGCACCCAACCGACCAGAAACCCGATCGGCCCGTTGAACGCCCTTCGCGCAAAGCTCGAGCTGCCACCGGCATGCGGCAGCGCTGCCGTTCCCTCCGCGTAGTTCAGGGCGGTGGAGACGAAGATCAAGCCGGCAATGATCAGCGCCAGGGGCGTGAGGCCGAGGGCGAACGCCGCGGTCACCCCGAGGGCGTAGTAGATGCTCGACCCGACGTTGCCGTAGCAAGCGGCGAACAGCGCCGGCGCTCCAAGGGTGCGCGGCAGCTTGGCGGCGCGGCGGACGACCACCCGAAGGTCTCCCGGGCGCTGGCCACGGCGTGCGACGGCGTCTGGGCTCATCGCAGGCGAGGGTAATGGATCGGCTGAAGACCCATACGGGATCCATACGGTCGGGTGAGGTCTCCAAACGGAGTCCACACGTGCGCCCTCCTAGGTTGAGGTCGTGCACAGCGCGATCCTGCGACTCCCCGACCGGCGGCCCCCCGACGAGCAGCGTCAGGTCCTCCGTGCCGCCATTCGCCAGCTGGAGCGGGCCGAGATCTACCTCGCCGCGGTGGCCTACATGGAACTGGACGACCGGGCGGCGCGGCGCATGGTCAACCGGCTTCGGACCGAGAGCGCAAGCCTCCGGCGTCACCTGGGCGGACCGCCTCACCCGGCGATCGATTGAGCCGCGCCGTGGCGCCCGATCGGATGCTCCCGGCGGGGCCGGGAGGCGCTCGCCGCCGGATCAAGGTCCGGGGCGGGAACCTGGGTTCCTTCCTGTGCTGGGCGGTCGTGTTCGCCGACATCGGCACGTCCGTCTACTACACGCCGGGGATCCTCTACGGCCAGTTCGGGTCGCGCTCGACGATCTTCGTGCTGATGACCCTGTTCGTCTTCATCCTGCTCTGCGTCAAGTACGCCGAGGTGACGTGGCGCTACCCGGAAGGCGGTGGTGTGGTCAATGTGTCGTCACAGGCGCTGCATCCGTTCGTCGGCCTGCTCGGCGGCCTCTTCATCCTGGTCGACTACTACCTGACCGCCGGCATCAGCGCTCTGTCGGGCGTGTTCTACATGGCCGTGCTGGTCCCCGGGCTCGTGCCGCTCGCGACCTGGTTGACGGTGGTGGCGCTTGCCGGTCTGGGCCTGCTCAATACGATGGGCATCAAGGAGAGCGCTCGCACCACGGCCCTGGTCGCGTGCCTCGCGGCCGGCGGCCAGCTGCTCGTGGTGATCGCCGTCGCGATCAGCCTCGGGCCGTCAGGCATCATCCACAGCTTCAGCGCGCTCGCGTCCGGCCCGGCGTTTCCAGTCCAGTCGCTGGTCACCGGCTATGCGGCGGCTTTCCTCGCCTTCTCCGGACTCGAGAGCATCGCGCAGCTTGCGCCGGCGATGCGGGAACCCAGGCGCGTGATCGCCTCCAGGGCCATGGGCGGAGTCGTGCTCTCGATGGCGGTCACCAGCCCATTGCTCACGTTGTGGTCGACGACCTTGCTTTCGACCAACGCCGATTCCAGCCAGTTCATCTCGCTCCTCGGCGCTCACGTCGCCGGGCCGGCGCTGGGCGATTTCGTCGCCGTCAGCGGTTCGCTGCTGCTCGTGTTCGCGAGCAACACCGCGATCATCGGCGCCTATCACGTGTTCATCGCGCTGGCGCGAATGGGTTTCATGCCCCGCGTCCTGGAGGCACGCAACCACCGGCGCCGGACCCCTCACTGGGCGATCGCGGCCGCCATCGTCCTGCCCATCGTCATCGTCATCGCCGCCCAGGGCAGCCTCAACCTGCTCGGCGACCTCTACGCCTTCGGCCTGCTGGGAACCTTTGTGCTCACGTGCGTCAGCCTGGACGTGGTCCGCTGGCGGGAGCGCTCCCTGTGGACTCCGCGCCTTGTGGCGTTGTTCGCGGTCGGGGTCCTGACGACGATTCTGGTCATCGTCGCCTGGTCGGTGAACCTGGTCGCGAAACCATTGGCGACGGGATTCGGCGGCGGGCTCACGGTGATCGGTCTGGTCGCGGGCCTGGCGACCTATCGGTACTACCGACGGCGCCGCCCCGCCGTGTTCCCCGTGCCGTTCCGGCCCCAGCGTGCCGCGGCCTCGATCGCCAGCGCCCTGGGGGGCCGCCGGTCGGCCGGCGAGGTGCTCGTGATCCTGCCGCACGAGCAGCTGGCGGCCGAGGCGGTGTTGGGCGAGGCGGCGCGGGCCGCCGCGGGTCGTGGCGCCGTGTTCCTCTACCGGGGAAACCGGCCCGGACAGGACCACCCTGAATTCATGGAGGTCGCCGATCCCTACCTGAAGGACTACTCCGCGCACGACGCTTTCGCTCGCGCCGAGATGCTCGCGCGCAAGCACATCACCAACCGGAGGTACGTGTACGTGCCGGGCAACCTCCCGCGCGAGATGGTGGGCGAGGTGTGGAGGACGATCTCGCCGAGGGAGACCGTCGTCGCGGCTGAGGACCAGGGCGTGCTGCCTCCCGTGCCTTTCGATCGCATCCGCCGCCATCACACCGACGGCAACACCGTCCTGCACATGTTCACGGCCAAGGCCCACAAGCCCCCCGAAACGGTCGCGGGCGGGCACGGCTCTAGCCCCGAATGATGAGGTCCTTCAGCTCGCGCGGGTAGTCGGTCATGACGCGGCATCCGCCGGCCGTGACGACCACCGTGTCCGAATGGCGGAAGCCGCCGAGATCCTTGAAGTAGACACCCGGCTCGACGGTGAACACCATGCCCGGCTCGAGCACCGCCTCGTCGCCACGGTCGAGAAACGGCGCCTCATGGCCTTCGAGCCCGATCGAGTGGCCGGCGTGGTGCCTCAGGTTGTCCGCGACCCCCAGCTCTTCGGCCAGGCGCACGGTGGCCAGCTCGACCTCACCCGCGGGGACGCCGGGAGCCATGACCTCGAGCGCCCGCGTCTGCAGGGCGAGCATCGTGTCGAACGCGCGCTCCTGCTCGGCGGTCGGATCGCCGACGATCATGGTTCTCTCGAGCTCGCTGCGATACCCGTCGATGTCCGCGGCCGCGCCGCTGACCAGCACGTCGCCTGGCTGGATCCCATGGCCTTTGACGAACCCATGGGGCATCGCCGTGGCGCGGCCGCCCACGAACATGGACGTGAGACCGTTGCCGTCGAAGCCGCGCGGTCGCCATCCCGGCATCTGATGGAGCATCTCGTGCAGCGTCTCCGTGACGCCGGGCGCATAGCACTCCACCTCCGTCCTGCCCGTCTTGATCGCGGCCTGCATGCGGTGGTGGGCGCGCGCCGCCCAGTCGCAGCTGAGCTGAATGCAGGCGATCTCCGCCGGCGACTTCACCCGCCGGAGCGACTCGATGATCATCTCCGCGTCGAACGGCGGGTGGCCTGTGAGGTCACTCAACCGCGGTCCTCGGTAGCCCCAGTAGGGCACGTGCCCGTCGTGGTCGGCGCCGGTGCGTTTCGGTTTGGCATTGATCTCGGTGAGGATCGTCGCCACGTGCTCCATCGGATGCTCGGCGCCCGGATATTCGAAATAGACATCGACGCGGTCGAGCGAGGTCGAGGCCTCGGCGTGCTCCTTCTCAACCGCCGGCACGACCAGCGCCGAATAGGCGCTCGGCCCGAGGACGAGCGCGATCGGGCGCTCGGTCGGCACGTGATGGAAGCCCGTCAGGTAGGCGATCCGGGCGGGATAGAAGACGCACAGCGCATCCAGCCCAGCGGCATCCATCCCGGCCGCCACCGCCTCCCGCCGGATGGCGTATTCCTCGGCGCTGATCTCTGGGACCTGCGTGACCGGAGGAGGCGAGGGCGGTATCGCCCTCCCCGTCCGCCGGGGACCGGCCGCCTTCGGCAACCTAGTACGCCGCAAGCTTGCGCATCGCCTCCGCGATCTTCCCCGGGTTGGGCATGAAGAACTCCTCCTGGGGAGTGTTGAAGGGCATCGCGGGGATGTCCGGCGCCGCCACGCGCACCACCGGCCCGTCGAGGCTGTCGAACGCGTGCTCCGAGATGATCGCGGCCACCTCGGCGCCGAATCCGCCGGTGAGGTTGTCCTCGTGCACCACCATCGCCTTGCCGGTCCGGCGGACGGAGTCGAGGATCGTCTGGCGATCCAGCGGCGCCAGCGTCCGGAGGTCGACCACCTCGACGCTGACGCCTTCCGACCCGAGCTGCTCGGCCGCCTCCAGGCAGTAATGGGTCATCAGGCCCCAGGCAAAGCAGCTCAGTCCCGTCCCCGGACGCCGCACGGCGGCGGGACCGATGGGGACCAGGTGGTCCCCGTCCGGTATCTCCTGGGCGACCAGCCGGTACACCTTCTTGTGCTCGAGGAAGAGCACGGGGTCCGGGTCGCGGACGGCCGACTTGAGCAGCCCTTTGGCATCGGCCGGCAGGCTGGGCACGACCACCTTGAGGCCGGGCACATGAGCGTAGAAGGCCTCGATCGACTGCGAGTGATACAGCCCGCCGTGGACGCCGCCGCCGAAGGGCGCGCGGATGACGATCGGCACCGACCAGTCGCCGTTGGAGCGATACCGCGTGCGCGCGGCCTCGCTGACGATTTGATCGAAGGCCGGGTGGATGAAGTCCGCGAACTGGATCTCGGCGATGGGGATCAGCCCGTTGAGCGCGGCCCCGATCGCGACTCCGACGATGGCCGACTCCGCGAGCGGGGTGTCGAGGACGCGGGATTCGCCAAAGCGCGCGTGCAGGCCGTCGGTGGCGCCGAAAACCCCGCCCTTGCGCCCGACGTCCTCGCCCATGACGAGCACCCGGCCGTCGCGCTCCATCTCCTCGGCCATGGCCGCGCGAACCGCCTCGATCATCCTCATCTCAGCCATGTGAACGTCGTGCCTCGAGCACATTGTCCAGCGCCAGACGCCCGCTTGCATGCGCCAAGCCCGCCGCGGGCCGATCCGCGCTCCGGCCGGTGACGAGGGGTAGACTGCATCCCAGGGGCGAGGGTATCCATCACGTTCCTGGGAGGTACACGGGATTTCGTTCTCGGCGGACGTCAAGAACGAGATGGCCGGACTTCTGCCGGCGCGGCCCTGCTGCCAGCTCAGCGAGCTGCTGGGGATCTATTTCGGCTCGCGCGGCCGGCTGATCAAGAGGCCCGGTGACGGCCAGGCGGCCTATTTCTCGCTGCTGCGCAACGCGGTCGCCCGCAAGGTCGTGAGACTCGGCCGGGCCGTCGGGCACTTGGACGCGAAGTACCAGGCGGTGAGGACTCGCAAGCGCATGTCGTTCTTCATCGAGCTGTCCCTGCCGGCCGGGGTGGCGCCCGCATTCACCCAGGCCGCGACACGGGCCGTGCCCGAGGCGGCGTGCGATCGCAAGGCGATCCTTCGCGGCCTGTTCCTGGGCTGCGGGTCCGTGAACGCACCGAGCTCTCGCTACCACCTCGAGTTCGTGGCCCCGACCGCTTCCTGGGCGAAGGCCATCGGCGAGCTGGCCGAGTCGGCGGGCGCGAAGGCGGGGATCATGGAGCGCAGCGGCCACCACGTCGTCTACCTCAAAGACGGCGACGGCATTGCCCGCCTGCTCTCGCTCATGGGCGCCAGCCGCGCGGTCATGGAGTTCGAGAACGTGCGCGTCGTCCGCGAGGTCAGTGGCGAAGTCAACCGCCGCTTGAACTTCGAGACCGCCAACATCGGCAAGACGATCGGATCGGGGCTGCGGCAGGCGGCGGCGATCGAACGGCTCGAGTCCACCGGCAGGCTGGAACGGCTCCCGCCCGCCCTGCGGGAGATGGCCCGATGGCGCACCGCCAACCCTCAGCTCAACCTGGGGGAGCTGGCCGGGCGCATGAAGCTCTCCAAGTCGGCCGTCAACCACCGCTTGCGCCGGCTGCAGGAGCTGGCCGCCCCGGGCAACGTCAACTCGCCCAAACCGGCGCGCCGCTCCGCCTAACATTAGTCGGTCGATCTCAGGGATTCGTCGCCCCCCGCCATCCGTGCTGGGCCGGCAGGCCCGGCGCGCACAGGGCGCCCATGCAATAGAGGAGCTCGCGACTAGATGACCACCAGGGTAGGAATCAACGGCTTCGGGCGCATCGGCCGCAACATCTACCGGGCTGCGCACGAGCTGAAGCCGGACTTCGAGATCGTCGCCGTCAATGACATCGGCGACGCCAGAACGTTCGGCCATCTACTCAAGCACGACACCGCCCTGGGGACTTTCGGACCCGCGGTTTCGGCCGACGGCGACGCCATCAAGGTCGATGGGAAGGTGGTCAAGTTCCTGAGCCACCGCGACCCCGCGGAGCTGCCGTGGAGGGACCTCGGCGTGGAGGTCGTGGTCGAGTCGACCGGCCTGTTCACGGACGCCACCAAGGCCCGCGTCCACATCGACCGGGGCGGCGCCAAGAAGGTGATCATCTCCGCCCCCGCGACCAACCAGGACTACACCATCGTCATGGGCGTCAACCACAAGGGCTACGACGCCGAGAAGCACGCCGTCGTCTCCAACGCGAGCTGCACGACCAACTGCTTCGTGCCGGTGGCCAAGGTCCTGCACGACTCGTTCGGGATCGAGCGCGGCATGATGACCACGATCCACGCCTACACCGCGGACCAGCGTCTGCAGGATCTTCCGCACAAGGACCTGCGGCGCGCGCGCGCCGCGGCGGACAACATCATCCCGACCTCGACCGGCGCCAACAAGGCGGTCGCAGAGGTCCTGCCCGAGCTGTCGGGAAAGTTCGCCGGCATGGCCTTCCGGGTCCCGATACTCGACGTCTCCGTGGTCGACCTCACGGTGGAGCTGGCCAGGACGACGACCGCCCAGGACATCAACGCCGCCTTCGACGAAGCCGCCGGCGGACAGCTCAGAGGCATCCTCGCGGTCAGCCACGAAGACCTCGTGTCCGCCGACTTCAAGGGCGATTCGCACTCCTCGATCGTCGACGCGCCACTCACGCTGATGCTCGGCGGCGCGTGGGCCAAGGTGGTGAGCTGGTACGACAACGAATGGGGCTTCAGCTGCCGCATGGTCGACCTCATCACCCACATTGCGGAACGGCTCTGAAAGCTTCGATTACCTCCGTCGACGTCGCCGGCAGGCGGGTCCTCGTTCGCGAGGACCTCAACGTGCCGATGTCCAAAGGCGCCATCACCGATGACGCCCGGATCCGCGCCGCCATCCCGACGCTGCAGCACCTCGCTCAGCGCGGCGCCAAGGTCATCGTCATGTCGCACCTCGGCCGCCCCAAAGGCGCCGAGCCCGACCTCTCCCTCCGCCCGGTGGGCATGAAGCTGGCGCACGAGCTCGACCGTGAGGTGCATTTCGCCGAAGACTGCGTCGGCGAGCCCGCGCGCTCGGCCGTCGGCAAGCTGCAGGCCGGGCAGGTCCTGTTGCTGGAGAACGTCCGGTTCCATCCCGAGGAGGAGGCCAACGACCCCGACTTCGCGCACCGCCTGGCCTCGCTCGGCGAGCTGTTCGTCAATGACGCGTTCGCCGCCTCGCATCGCGCTCACGCCTCGGTGGTCGGGGTGGCGGAGTATCTTCCGGCGTTCGCTGGTGAGCTGATGGAGTCGGAGCTGATGGCCCTGCACCAGGCGCTGGACCATCCCCGGCGCCCCATGCTGGCGGTCGTCGGTGGGGCGAAGGTATCGACCAAGGTCGGGGTGGTCCGCCACCTGCTGGAAAAGGTCGATGCGCTAATCATCGGCGGGGCGATGGCCAACACGTTCTTCAAGGCTCGTGGTCTCCAGACCGGAAACGGACTGGTCGAAGACAGCGCCCTGCCGGTGGCGAAAGAGGTCGCCGAACAGGCCGGCCGCAAGCTGCTCCTGCCGGTCGACCTCGTGTGCGCGCGCCGCATGGAGGCCGGCGAGCCGTTGCGCATCATGGCGGCGGACGCGGTCGAGCCCGGCTGGATGGCTCTCGATATCGGCCCGAAGTCGGTGGCGCTGTTCAGCGAGCGCCTGCGCGGGGCCGGCGCGATCGTCTGGAACGGCCCGATGGGCGTCTCTGAGCTCCGGGACTTCAGCGACGGCACGCGCGCGATCGGCGAAGCGATCGCGGCCTCCGGTGCGTACACCCTGGTCGGCGGTGGCGACACGGTGGCCGCCGTCGATTCGCTGGGTCTTGGGGGTCGCTTCTCACACGTCTCGACCGGCGGCGGCGCGACACTCGAGTACCTGGAAGGCAAGCAGCTCCCCGGCGTCGCGATCTTGAAGGAGACGTGAGGGCGATGTCGAGCCGCTTTACGCAGACGCCGCTGGTGGCGGCCAACTGGAAGATGAACCCGAGCGACGCCGAGGACGCGCTCGACCTGGTGCGGGGCGTGCTGGCGGTGGCGAGAGGGCATGCCGACCGGGTGGAGGTGGTCGTCTTCCCGCCGTTTCCCTGGCTGCTCGGCGTGGCGGAGGTGCTGGACCAGTCGGGGGTCAAGCTCGGCGCCCAGGACTGCTTCTGGGAGGCGTCGGGCGCTTACACGGGCGAGGTGTCGCCGGCGATGCTCAAAGGCTGGTGCCAGTGGGTGATCGTCGGGCACTCCGAGCGCCGGATCTACCTCGGTGAGACAGACGAGATGGTGGCCAAGAAAACAGCCGCCGCCCTCGCCACCGGGCTGAACGTGATCATGTGCGTCGGTGAGCTCGGTGAACACTACGACGCCGGTACGTCGGACCAGATCGTCACCGCTCAGGTCAGAGCCGGCCTGGCCAATTGCTCGGCCGACGACTCGGCCAGGCTGGTGATCGCCTACGAGCCGGTCTGGGCGATCGGCAGCGGCAAGAGCGCGGACCCCGAGCACGCTTACAAGACGATGCGGCTCATCCGGCGGGTCGTGGGGGAGATGATCGGAGCCGGCGCCGCTCGCAAGGTCCGAGTGCTGTACGGCGGTAGCGTCAACTCCAGCAATGTCGAGTCGTACGTCGAGCTCCCGCTCTGCGATGGCTGCCTGGTCGGCGGGGCCAGCCTCGATGCGGCGGAGTTCGCCCACATCGTCAAGGTGACGGCCGAGGTGTACGGCCATCGCTGAGATCCCCTCGCGCTTGGAGGCGGCGCTGTGAGTTCGCGGGGGCGCCTCACCCGGCCCCGCACCCTGATCCTGCTCCGTCACGGGCAGAGCACCTGGAACCTGGAGAACCTCTTCACCGGCTGGCACGACGTTCCGTTGAGCGAGCGGGGCACGGCCGAAGCCATCGAGGCGGGACGGTTGATGAAGGCCGCCGGGCTGGCGCCGGAGCTGGTGCACACCTCGCTCCTGGTGCGCGCGATCGAGACCGCGGACCTGGCCCTTGGTGAGATGGGACTCACCTGGATCCCTGTTCGTCGCAGCTGGCGGCTCAACGAGCGCCACTACGGGGGGCTGCAGGGACTGAACAAGCAACAGACTGCGGAGAGGTACGGGGCTGACAAGGTCAAGCTCTGGCGCAGGAGCTACGACGTCCGCCCGCCCGACCTCGATCCCTCGGACGAGCGCCATCCGTCGCACGATCCGAGGTACGCGGGACTACCTGCTGAGCTGCTCCCGAACGCCGAGTGCCTGAAGGACGTGGTCGCGAGGATGCTGCCCTACTGGTACGACGCCATCGTCCCTGATCTGCTCGCTCACTCCTGCGTGCTGGTGTCCGCGCACGGCAACAGCCTGCGAGCGTTGGTCAAGCACCTGGACCTGCTGTCCGACCAGGAGGTCGTCGATCTCGACATCCCGACTGGGGTGCCTCGCGTGTACGAGTTGGGCGCCGACTTCCGTCCGACGTCCTGGCGCTACCTGGGCGATCCTGTGGAGATCGAACGTCGCGCGGCCGCGGTGCGGGCCCAGGCGGGCGGATCGAAGCACGATTCCGCGTAGCCGTCCCGGGGCCCGGCCGCCGATGGATGGCCGTGCCTCCGTCGCGCACCACTTAGACTGGATTCGACAACGCACGCGCAGGGCGCGCATCTGATCTACACACCTTCACAAAAGGGGGTTCCCGATGGCCTTTGAGCTTCCGCCGCTTCCCTACTCGTTGGATGCGCTCGAGCCGCACATCGACGCCAAGACGATGGAGATCCATCACGGCAAGCACCATGCCGCGTACGTCAACAACGCCAACGCGGCGCTGGAGAAGTATCCGGAGCTGGCCAAGAAGTCGGTCGAGGACCTCCTGTGGGGCATCGACCAGGTGCCGGCGGAGATTCGCGGCACGATTCGCAACAACGCGGGCGGTCACTCCAACCATTCGATCTTCTGGAGCATCATGGGCCCGGGAGGCGGCGGCAACCCGCCAGGCAGGCTGGGCGACGCCATCAAGAACGCGTTCGGCGGCTACGACACCTTCAAGGAGCAGCTGCAGAAGGCGGCCGTCGGCCAGTTCGGGAGCGGTTGGGCGTGGCTCGTGGCCGACAAGGCCGGCAAGCTGTCGATCAAGGCCTATCCGAACCAGGACAGCCCGTACATGGAGGGACTGACGCCGATCCTGGGCGTTGACGTGTGGGAGCACGCCTACTACCTCAGGTACCAGAACAAGCGGGCCGACTACGTCGCCGCGTGGTTCAACACCCTGAATTGGGATGCCATCCAGGCCAGGTTTGGGACCGTCTGGACCAACTGAGATCGCGAGGGAACCGGTAGAATTCCGGCGCTTTGGACAAGGTTAGGAATGCGCTCGTCATCCTCGAGGCCGTTCTCGCCCTCTTCCTGATGGCGGGCGTGCTCATCCAGACGCCCAAGGCGTCCGGGCTCGGCGGCACGATCGGTGGTGGCGGCGGCGATGGGTTGGGCGGCGGGTATCGCACCCGTCGCGGCCTCGAACGCCAGGTCTACTGGACGACCTGGGTCCTGGCGGCGGCCTTCCTGCTCTGCTCGCTGGCCAACATCTGGGTGACAACTCATTCGAAGTAGCCGGCTCGCCGCCGCCGCGGTGGCGGCGGTGGCGGCGCTCGTGGGGTGCCTGCCGGTCGCGACGGTGCCGAAGCCGGCGCGGGGGGGCACGGCGGTCGAGGCCCTGGTCGGCACCGCGGGCGTGCTCAATCCTCTGTTCGAGTCGGTTGACACCACGCGTGACGTGGACAGCGTCATCTACCAGGGCCTGACCACGATCGATGCCCAGCAGAACGTCGTCGGGTTGCTGGCCAGCGGCTGGACGATCTCGCCCGACCACCTCACGTACACCTTCAACATCCGCACCGACGTGCGGTGGGCCGACGGGCAGCCCTTCACCCCGGACGATGTCCTGTTCACGTTCCACGTCCTGCAGGACCTCGAGTATCAGCAGCCGGGTGCCGAGTTCTGGCGCGACGTCGGGGTCGCGGCGGGCGGCCCGAACCAGGTGGTCTTCGCGCTGAAGGCGCCGAGCGCGTCGTTTCCCCTGGCGCTGCGGATCGGCATCATCGCCAAGCACATCTTCGGCGGGATGGCGCCGCCGCAGATCGCGGCCAGCGCCTACAGCGGCGTGCGCGCCTTCGGCACCGGTCCGTTCAAGGTCGCGGCCATCTCCTCGCTCGCCATCACCCTGGACCGCAATCCCTACGCCAATCCTCAGCCCTACCTGGACCACCTGATCCTGCGGACCTATCCGGCCGGCAACCCCCAGATGGCGATTCGAGCCGTGCTGTCAGGCGCGGCCGACCTGGTCGGCGGCCTCGAGCCGCAGGAGGTCGATGCCCTGCAGGGACGCACCGATGTGTCGGTGCTGGACGTCCGGACCTTCACCAACGCATTCATCAGCTTCAATCCGGAGGGCGACGGGGCGCCGTTCTTCAACGATGTGAAGGTCCGGCTCGCGCTCGTCCAGGCGGTGGACCGGGAGCGGGTGGTGAGCGAAGCGCTCGCCGGCAGGGCGGACCCGGACCCCAGCCCGATCCCGACCGCCGATTGGGCGTACTCCGCGGCCGCGGCCGGGCTGCATGCGCACGACCAGCTGGCGGCGGCGAAGGCGCTCGACGCGGCCGGTTGGGTGACGCAGCCGGGAGCCAGGCTGAGGTCCAAAGAAGGCGCCCCCTTCAAGGTCTCCATGGTGGTGGCCGATTCCTACCCCAACCGGCAGATCGCGGATGCCGTCGCGCGCCAGCTGGGGGAGATCGGAGTCGGGGTCGACGTCAAGGCGGTGCCGGCGTCGGCGCTGGTGCAGCGTTACCTCATCGGACGGAAATACCAGATGGCCCTGGTCGCGTTCGACGTCGGCCCTGATCCCGACCAGTACACGTTGTGGCACTCGGGCGCCGACCCCGGAGCGTTGAACTTCGCCTATTCGCGCGGCTGGGGACTGATCGACAAGGACCTCGAGGACGGGCGCGCGGCGGTCGACCAGCCGGCGCGGCTGGCCGCCTACATCGACTTCCAGATGCTGATGGCGGACGCGGCGCCGGCGATCTTCCTCTACGCCCCGCATTACGACTACGCGGTGTCGGGGCGGGTTCACGGCGTGCGGGTCAACCCCGCGATCGAGCCGGCGGACCGGTTCCAGCACGTGACGCAGTGGTACGTCAACACGACGGGGTAGCGGCCTGGGCCGGGCGTCCGGGATGGCGCGTTACGCCAGAATTGGGTCGTGGACCTCGGCCTGAAGGACCGGCGCGCGCTGGTCACGGCGGCAAGCAGAGGGCTTGGTCGCGCGTGCGCCGAGGCTCTGGTCGCCGAGGGATCGCGCGTCTTCATCGCCTCTCGCGACGCCGCCTCGATCGAGGCGACGGGTAGGACGATCAAAGCGGCCGGATGGTCGGCCGCCGACGTGTCGGAGGACGGTCAGCCCGAGCTCCTGGTCAGCGGAGTCGCGGACCGGCTGGGGGGCGTCGACATCCTGGTCGTCAACGCGGGCGGCCCGCCCCCCGGCACTTTCCAGAGCACGCCCCTGGAGAGCTGGGAGGTTGGATTTCACCTGACCCTGATGAGCGCCGTGCGCCTGGTCAAGGCGGCGCTCCCTCACCTGCGGGCCTCGGACCAGGGCCGCATCGTTTTCATCACCTCGATCTCAGTTCGCCAGCCGATCCCCAACATCACCCTCTCCAACTCGCTGCGGGCGGCGGTGACCGGCCTCGCCAAGACGCTCGCCCGAGAGCTGGCGCCGGATCGGATCACGGTCAACTGCCTCGCACCCGACGCCATCCTCACGGACCGGATCCGCCAGCTGGCCGCCGGGGGAGGTGATCCGGAGGAGGGGCTCAGGCGGATGGCGGCCGGCTCGCCGATGAAGCGGCTCGGAGACCCGGCGGAGTTCGGCGCCGCGTGCGCGTTCCTCTGCTCGCGGCAGGCGGGGTACATCACCGGCCAGACGCTCGGCGTGGACGGCGGCGCGCTGGTCGGCGTCCACTGACCGTCCGGCGAAGACATTAGGATTTGCCGGTGACCGCCATTCGCTTCGCCGAGCGTATGTCCCGGCTCGGCACGGAGAGCGCTTTCGAAGTTCTGGCCAAGGCACGCCGCCTCGAGGCTGAAGGCAAGAACATCGTCCACCTCGAGATCGGCGAGCCCGATTTCGCCACGCCCGACAACATCGTCGAGGCGGGGATCTCAGCCCTCCAGCACGGTTACACGCACTACACGCCCGCGAGCGGGATCCTCGAAGCGCGGCAGGCGGTCGCCGGCTTCGTGACCCGGATGCACAAGACCGAGGTCGATCCGGCGGAGGTCGTGCTCCTGCCCGGGTCCAAGAACGTCCTCCTCTTCACGTTGCTGGCCTGCATCGAGCCCGGCGACGAGGTGATCCTGCCCGACCCCGGCTATCCCGCGTATGCGTCCCAGGTCAACTTCATCGGGGCGGTCCCGAAGGTCGTGACGTTGCGTGAGGAGAGCGGCTTTCGGATGGACCTCGACGAGCTCGCCTCCCTGATCACTCCCAAGACCCGGATGCTGATCATCAACACGCCGCAGAACCCGACCGGCGGCATCCTCACCGCCGAGGACGTGGCGTGCGTTTGCGAGCTGGCCCAGAAGCACGACCTGCTCGTGGTCTCGGACGAGATCTACAGCCAGCTCGTCTACGGCTTCCATCATGTTTCGCCGCTGTCACAGCCCGGCATGCGAGAGCGCACCGTGCTCATGGACGGGCTGTCGAAGTCGTACGCGATGACGGGATGGCGGCTGGGCTACGCGGTGGCGCCGCGAGCGCTGGCCGCCAAGCTCGACCAGCTGATGATCAACTCCTCGTCGTGCGCCGCGGGCTTCACCCAGATGGCCGCGATCGAAGCGCTGAGCACGGCCGAGTCGGCACAGGCCGTGAGCCGCATGGTGAAGGTGTTCGAGCGGCGGCGTGACCTGGTCGTGGACGGGATCAACGCGATTCCGGGGATGACGTGCACGCGGCCGCAGGGCGCGTTCTATGCGTTCCCGAACATCAAGGGGACCGGGTTCGGAGAGCGGGACCTGGCCGCCCGGTTGCTGGTCGAGGCGGGGGTGGCGGTGCTCCCGGGGACCGCGTTCGGCGAGGCGGGCGCCGGCTTCATCCGCATCGCGTACACGCAGTCGGAGGCGGAGCTCGGTCGGGGCCTGGACCGCATTCGAGAGTTCATCCGCGCGAATCCGCGCTGATCAGTCCCGCCCGCCGGCGTTCCGCCCGACCCACCCTCCGTGCCGCCCCCCTCGCCTCGAACCCGATCTCCTTATAGTGGTTTCGCCATGGATGAGGGCCTCCTCCGCCTGACCGAGCCGCTGGTCAGGGAAGGCGGGCGTCTGCGGCCTGCGTCCTGGGAAGAGGCGATGCGGCGGGCGGCGGCGGGATTCGAGCAGGCGAGGGCCCAGGGGCCGAACGCGTTCGGCATGTTCAGCTGCTCGAAGACGACCAACGAGATGAACTTCATGGCTCAGAAGTTCACGCGCGCGGTCATGCACAGCAACAACGTCGACAGCTGCAACCGAACTTGACACGCTCCCAGCGTCGCCGGTCTGGCGACAGTGTTCGGGGCCGGAGGCGGCACCTCGTCGTATCGCGAGGCTGAGGAGACCGATTTCGTCATCCTCTGGGGCTCGAACGCTCGCGAAACGCACCCGATCTTCTTCCACCACCTGCTGAAGGGCGTGCGCAACGGTGCCCGGCTCGCGGCCGTGGACCCGCGCCGCACCAGCTCGGCCGAGTGGGCGGATCTGTGGCTGGGGATCGACGTCGGCAGCGACATCGCGCTCGCCAACGCGATGGCGCGCGAGATCATCCACGCGGGGCTCGCGGACACCGAGTTCATCGCACGCGCCACGACCGGGTACGAGGCCTACGCCAGGTGCGTCGAGGCCTACACCCTGGACCGCGCCGAGAACGAGACCCGCGTCCCGGCCTCCGCGATCCAAGAGGTGGCCCTGGCCTACGCGCGCGCCGACCGAGCGATGATCTGCTGGACGCTCGGCATCACCGAGCACCACAACGCCACCGACAACGTCCTCGCCCTGATCAATCTCGCGCTGCTGACCGGCAAGGTCGGACGCTACGGCTGCGGCCTCAACCCGCTGCGCGGTCAGAACAACGTGCAAGGCGGAGGCGACATGGGCGCCATCCCGGCCAAGCTGCCCGGGTTCCAGGACATCGAGGACCCGGAAATCCACGCGAAGTTCGAACGCGCCTGGGGCGGCGCCACCTTCCCGTTGGAGAAGGGCTACCACCTGAGCGAGATGTTCGAAGCGATGGCGCGAGGCGAGCTGACGACGGCCTACATCGTGGGCGAGAATCCCGCGCGGAGCGAGGCCGACCAGAAGCGGGCGGTCGGCCTCCTGAGCGGTCTCGACCACCTGGTCGTCCAGGACATCTTCCTCACGCAGACGGCCGAGCTGGCCCACGTCGTGCTGCCGGCGGCGGCGGGGTGGGCGGAATCCGAGGGGACGGTCACCAACAGCGAACGCCGGGTGCAGCGAGTCCGGCGGGCCCTGGAGCCGCCGGCGGGCGCGCGCGACGACATCGACATCATCTGCGAGATGGCCCGCCGCCTCGGTTGCGCCTGGGGCCGGCCAACCGCGGAACGGGTCTGGGATGAGTGCCGCAGCCTGTCGCCGATGCACGCGGGCATGGCCTAACGGCGCCTGGACGAGCTGGGCGGGATCCAGTGGCCCTGTCTCGACGAATCGGACCCCGGGACCCAGTTCCTCCACGCGCGTCTGTGGCGGAACCCGGTCGAGGGCCCGCGCGCGCCGTTCCACGCCGTCGAACACGATCCGCCGGTCGACCGGTTGACCGACGACTTTCCCATCCGGCTCACGACCGGCCGCCGCCTCGATTCGTTCAACACCGGGGTGCAGACCGGCCTGTACAGTTCGCCGCTGCGCACGAAGGAGGCGGTGCTGATCTCACCGGCGGATGGCAAGGCGTTGGGAATTGGCGATGGCGAGCGGGTCCGAGCCAGCTCGCGACGCGGTTCGGTCGAGGTGCCCGTTCGGTTCGATGCTTCACTGCGGCCCGGGCTGGCCTTCCTGACCCTGCACTTCCCAGACCAGGTGGCGACCAACGTGCTCACCATCGACGCCACCGATCCCAGGTCCGGCACCGCCGAGTTCAAGGCGAGCGCGATCCGGATCGACAAGCTCGTCACGGCCGCGATTCCATAGTGGATATTCGGACCACCGGGGGAACCGCCTCCGCCGTCGAGATCGCCGCCATCGACAGCGTGCTGGGCGAACCAGCCTCGATCTGGGAGGGCGGCGCCCGCCGGCCTGAGGACGACCACGTCGCGCATGGAGGCTGGGCCGCCAGGTCGCGGCGCCCGATGCTGCTGCCGGTGCTCCATGCCATTCAGGACCAGGTGGGGTGGGTTAGCCGGGGCGCACTCGAGTACGCCTGCCGCCGCCTGACCATCCCGCCCGCGGAGGCCTATGGGGTGGTCAGTTTCTACGCGCGGTTCGCGCTCGAGGCGCGGCCCGCCCTCGCCCTGCACGTGTGTGACGACATCGCGTGCCAGAGCGCGGGCGCGGATGCGCTGGGCCGGGCGTTGGAGGCCGGGTTCGGCCCGGCGGGGACGCCAGGCGCCGCTGGCTCCGCCGTGTGGTATCGAAGCCCCTGCCTCGGCCTTTGCGATCGGGCGCCGGCCGGCCTGGCCGAGCGGGCGGGGACAGGCCGAGGCCGTGCCGAGATGCAGGTCGCGCCGCTCACCGTCGATGTCGCCCAGGTGGTCCTGGGTAGGGGCGAGTGGCCGGAACCGGGTGAACGCCCGCTGCCGCAGCGAGCTGGGTTGACGCTGCTGCGACGAATCGGCGTGACCGACCCGGCGAGCATCGACAGCTACCGGCACCATGACGGCTACACGGCGCTCCGGCGGGCGATCGAGCTCGGGCCGGAAGGTGTCATTCGCGAGGTCACCGAAGCCAGGCTGCTCGGCCGCGGTGGCGCCGCCTTTCCCACCGGTCGCAAATGGGACTCGGTCAGCAGGTCCCCGGTCGATCCGCATTTCCTGGTCTGCAACGCGGACGAGTCGGAGCCCGGGACCTTCAAGGACAGGGTGTTGATGGAAGGCGATCCCTTCGCCGTGGTCGAGGCGATGACGATCGCCGCGATCGCCACCGGCTGCGAGCAGGGCTACCTCTACGTCCGCGGCGAATATCCGTTGGCCCGGCACCGGATCGAGCACGCGATCGCCGAAGCCCGCGCCCACGGATTCCTGGGCGGCGATATCGAGGGCACGGGCATTCGCTTCGACATCGAGGTCCGCCGGGGCGCCGGCGCCTATATCTGCGGTGAGGAAACTGCCCTCTTCAACTCGATCGAAGGCAAGAGGGGCGAGCCGCGTAACAAGCCGCCCTTCCCGGTGCAGGCCGGCCTCTTCGGCAAGCCGACGCTGGTCAACAACGTCGAGACGCTGGTCAACGTGCTCGACATCGTGAACGAAGGCGGCGCCGCCTTCGCCGCCACCGGGACGCCCGATTCGACCGGCACGCGCCTTTTCTGCCTGTCCGGCCATGTGCGCCGGCCTGGGCTGTACGAAGTGGCGATGGGGACCACGCTGCGCGCGCTGATCGAACTGGCCGGTGGCCTGCGCGAGGGCAGGACGATGCAGGCGGTGCTCCTCGGCGGAGCGGCCGGCTCGTTCGTCACCGAACGGCATCTCGACGTCCCGCTCAGCTTCGAGGGCACCCAGGCGATCGGGGCGACGCTGGGCTCCGGCGCGGTGATCGTGCTCGACGACACCGCCGACATGAATCAGATCCTGCTCCGGATCGCTCGCTTCTTCCGTGATGAGTCCTGCGGGCAGTGCGTCCCCTGCCGCGTCGGGACCGTGCGGCAGGAGGAGGTCCTCCGCCGGCTGCTGAGCTCGCGCGACGGCGACGCGCGGCAGGGCGACATCAGCCTGCTGAACGACATCGCCCAGGCGATGCGCGACGCATCGATCTGCGGCCTCGGCCAGACGGCGGCGAACGCGATTTCATCCGCGGTGATGCAGCTCGGAGTGGTCGGAGGCGGCCACCGCTCATAGATGGCAGATAGAGTTTTCGTCGGCCTGCCCAAGCGCATGGTCCGCCTCACCGTCGACGGCCACGAGCTCGAGGTGCTCGAGGGTACGACCATCCTGGAGGCCTGCCGGCAGCTGCGGATCGACACTCCGACTCTGTGCCAGCTGGAGACGCTGACGCCGGTGAACGTCTGCCGGGTCTGCGTGGTCGAGGTCGAGGGTTCGCGGGTCCTGGTGCCGGCCTGCTCGCGCAAGGTCGAGCCGGAAATGAACATCCGGACCGACTCCGAGCGCGTGCGTCACAGCCGCCGGCTGGTCCTCGAGCTGCTGGCGTCATCGGTCGACATGTCGCTGTGCTCGGCGCAGGTCCACGGTTGGTTGGCGCGGTATGGTGCCACGCCGCAGCGCTTTGGGCAGGACGTCGCCACCGTGGCGCAGCCGGTCAAGATCGACAACGACCTCTACGTTCGCGATTACTCGCGCTGCATCCTCTGCTACAAGTGCGTCGAGGCGTGCGGCGTCGATGCGCAGAACACGTTCGCCATAGGAGTCGCGGGTCGCGGATTCGACGCCCACATCTCGACCGAGTACGCCGTGCCGCTGCCGGAGTCGGCGTGCGTCTACTGCGGCAACTGCATCGGCGTGTGCCCGACCGGCGCGCTCATGTTCAAAAGCGAGCACGACATGCGCGAGGCGGGCACGTGGGATGAATCCACGCAGAGCATCACCGAGACCGTGTGCCCTTACTGCGGCGTGGGCTGCATGCTCGAGCTCCACGTCCAGGACAACTCGATCGTCAAGGTGACGTCGCCTCTCGACCACAGCGTGACCGCCGGCCACCTCTGCGTCAAAGGGCGGTTCGGCTTCCAGTTCGTGCAGAAAAGAAAGCCATAAGAGAAGAGCCGGGCGACGCTCGCCCGGCCCTCGTCAGCGCGATCGAACCGTGACGCTAATCGCTCTCGCGTGCGCCGGCCGTCGTCGTTGCGCTCATGGTGTCGTCGCCGGTCTTCTGGTCTTTGGTCTTTTGCTGCTGAGCCTCGTTTTCGTCCTGGTCGGTGTCCTGGTCCTGGTCGTTCGCCTCCGGCTGCTGCTCGGCGGCCTGCTCCGCCTGCTGGGCGGCAAGCTCTGCAGCCTGCTCGGCCTGCTGGGCGGCGAGCTCGGCGGCGTCCGAGGCCTGCTCGTCGGTGACGGAGTTGGGCGCGGAGCCGGCCTGGTCCGGCGAGAGGCCGGTGCTGTCGGCCGCGCTGACGAGGCTGCCGATCAGCGAATCGCCGGTGGCGCGGGTGTCCGAGTGGGCCGCGACCGACGTGATCGCGAGGATCACTCCCGCCGCGGCGGCGGCGGTGGCGGCTCCGATCCTGAACATCGTTTTCTTGGGCACGCTTGTCCTCCTTGCTTACCTGGCCTGATGGACTTAAAACGCCTCGCCGCGGCCAAGTCGGAAGGCCCACTCAGTGATCGGCGGGGCTGGGCGAAGGGCTCGGTGAGTTGGTCTGAGATGGGCGGTCGGAGGACGCAGGGGACTCCGAGGGCTCGGGTCGGGGTGACCCGTGGGGGGTCGCTGCGGGTTCCGGCCGGGGGGACGCCTCGCGGTCGTGCGAGGGCAGGGGGGCCGCCCCAGGCTCATCCCCGCCCGGCTCACGATGCGGATTCGGGCTCGGCCTGAGGTCCGAGATCGGGCTGGTCTCCGGGGCGTGGCCCATGGATCCGATCGTGGACGCGGCACGCTGCGTCCACACGGCAGGGCTGGGGCTGCCCGTGGCCGCGGTGGCGCTCAGGGCGAGGATGCCGGCGGTGCCGATGGCGAGCAGCGCAGGGGCCAAGCGCCACACGCGTGCCGGCGGTGACATCGACCGGTAGCGGGCGTTGGTGAGGTATGGAGGGGGAGAAAGCCGATCCAGGGCGGCCTTCAGCCGCCATTCAAACCCCGGACCCAGCGGATCGTGCTCAGCGGTCGGCATATGAGTTTTGGTCCTGTTCTGAAGACAACGCCGCTCGGGGGTCAAGTGAGAAGCTCGGCTGCCCGGCGCCGGCGAGCAGGGAGCGCAATCGGCCGGCTGCCTGGCTCAAGCGCGCGCCCACCGTCCGCTCCGAAACACCGAGCGCGGCGGCGATCTCACGGTTGTTGTACCCGTGGTAGTGGCGCAGCACGATCGCCGCGGCCAGCTTCGGAGGGATGGCGCGGAGGGCGGTCAACAGGTCCGGGCGGAGTGCGATCTCGGCCGGGTCGTGACCTCGGGCGGGTTTCCCGAGGCGCCGCAGGAGCTCGCCGACCGAACGCAGACGCGCCCGGCGGCGGTAGGAGATCGCCTTGTTGACCGCAATCCTGTGGACCCACGCCTCGGCTGGTGCATCGGGGCGCCACCGCGGCCAGGCCCCGAACGCCTGCACGAAGGTGTCCTGGGCGCAGTCCTCGGCCTCGGCGGGATCGCCGAGGATGGCCGTCAGGGTCCGATAGACGCGCGGATAGGCGCTGCGATACAGCCGATCGAAGTCGTCTTTGGCCCCCGGCCGGTAGGTTTCCGCCTGCGGATCGGGCGCTGCCCCCACGCTTGCTATAACGCCGAAGGCTACATGCCCTGGTGGCCTAAAGTGAGAGCGTGCCAATCGTCTGGACCGGCAATCCGGCGGCCAACCAACTCCTGGAGACCGATCCGCTCGCCCTGCTGATCGGGCTGGTGCTCGACCAGCAGGTGAAGATGGAGAAGGCGTTCAACGGTCCCTACGAGCTCCAGCGGCGCCTGGGCCACCTGGACGCGGGCAGGATCGCGGCCATGGACCCCGACGAGCTGCTGGCCGCGTTCCGCGAACGCCCGGCGCTGCACCGCTTCCCGGGCACCATGTCGAAGCGCGTCCAGGCTCTCTGCCAGGCGGTCGTGAGCGACTATGGCGGAGATGCCGGCGCCGTCTGGAGAGAGCCCCGCGACGGGGACGACCTGGCGGCTCGCATCAAAAAGCTGCCCGGCTTTGGGGACATGAAGGTCAAGATCCTCGTCGCCGTCCTCGCCAAGAAGTTCGGGGTCCAACCCAGGGGTTGGGAGAAGCAGGCCGCGAACTGGCACACGATCGCGGACGTGGACACGGAGGAATCGATGGCGCATGCGCGCGAGGTCAAGCGCGAGATGCGCGCCGGCCGCTGACCCGTCCTCTGGTAACGTTTGCCACCCGGCGCGGCCAGAGTGAGCCGCGCGGCAAGACTGAGACGAGAAAGACTGAGACGAGAGAGGTACAGCTGGTGAGCCGGGCGCGCGCAGAGCGCATTTCGTGAAAGGTTGCACCCCCACCCGGGAGGAATCCCGGGCGCTGGCGAAGGACCATGCCCTCATCCCGGTTTACCGGGAGGTGCTGGCCGACATGCTCACTCCGGTCCGCGCCTACACGCTCCTGTGCCCGCCCGGCGCCCCTGGCTTCCTGCTCGAGAGCGTCGAGGGTGGCGAGCGCCTGGCCCGCTACTCCTTCATCGGCTTCGAGCCGCGGCCGCTGGATCTGGCAATTGCAGGTGACAAGCCGGCGCCGGGCGCAGCGCTTGCCGGAGGTGATCCGCTCGCCGCCCTGAAGGCGGTGGCCGCCGAGGTGACCGCGCCGGTCCCGGGCGTCCCGCGCTTTCACGGCGGGGCGGTGGGCTACCTGGGCTACGAGATGGCGCGCCACTTCGAGCGCCTGCCGGTCGCCAAGGGGGCGCCGCCGCCGATGCCGGAGAGCGCCTTCCTGCGCGCCGAGGACCTGGCGGTCTTCGACCACGTCACGCGACGCCTGAAGCTGCTGACGATCCACCGTCCCGACCGCGAGGACTACCAGGCGGCGGTCGATCGCATCGATCAGATGGAGATGCGCCTGGCTGGTGACCCGGCACCGGCCGCACCGCGCGGGGCCAATGGCGCGCGCTGGCAGTCCAACGTGACCGAAGGCCAGTTCCACGGCATGGTGGACGCCGCCCGCGAGCATATCCTCGCCGGCGACGCATTTCAGATCGTCGTGTCGCAGCGATTCCGCAAGCCGCTCGAGGCGAGCCCGTTCGATGTGTATCGCTGCCTGCGCGCGATCAACCCCTCGCCGTACATGTACTTCCTGGCGCTGGGCGGCGACCGGCACGTGGTCGGCACGTCGCCCGAGAAGCTCGTCCAGGTCGAGGGCAGGCGCGTCGAGACGAGGCCGCTGGCCGGAACGCGACGGCGGGGCGCCGACCCGGCGGAGGATCTCAGGCTCGAGAAGGAGCTGCTCAGCGACCTGAAGGAGCGCGCCGAGCACGTGATGCTGGTCGACCTCGGGCGCAACGACGTGGGCCGTGTCGCGCGGCCGGGCACGGTGAGCGTCGACCGCTTGATGGAGGTCGAGCGCTACTCGCACGTCATGCACATCTCCTCGACGGTCAGTGGCGAGCTTCGTGAAGGCTGCACGTCGCTGGATGCGCTGAGGGCGGCGTTCCCCGCCGGCACCGTCTCTGGGGCGCCCAAGATCCGCGCGATGGAGGTCATCGCGGACCTCGAGCCTGAGCAGCGCGGGGTGTATGCGGGATCGCTGGGTTACGTGAGTTTCGGCGGGAACCTGGACATGGCGATCACGCTCCGTACGGTGGTCGTGGCGGATGGCATCGCATACGTGCAGGCCGGCGCGGGGGTCGTCGCCGACTCCAGGCCCGAGCGGGAGTTCGAGGAGACGCTCGAGAAGGCTGATGCGATGTTCAAGGCCATCGAGATGGCCGAGAGCCTCTAAGAGGACCCGCGGATGGTCAATCTGGCGTTGATCGACAACTACGACTCCTTCACGTACAACCTGGTGCAGTACCTGGGCGAGCTGGGCTGCGAACCCGTGGTCCATCGCAACGACCGGGTCACGGTCGACGAGCTGGGCGGCTACGACGGGATCGTCATCTCACCCGGCCCGGGAACGCCGGCCGATGCCGGGATCTCGACCAGCGCGATTCGTGAGCTGAGCGGCAGGGTCGCCATCCTCGGCGTGTGCCTCGGCCACCAGTGCCTCGGCGAGGCCTTTGGCGGCCGGGTCGTCCGCAACGAGCCGGCGCACGGCAAGACCTCCTGGATCCGTCACGACAACTCGGGCGTGATGGCCGGCGTGAGCGACCCGTTCGAAGCCACGCGCTACCACTCCCTGATCGTCGAGCGGGCCTCGGTGCCGAAAGAGCTGATCGTCACCGCCTGGACTCCTGACGGAACTGTGATGGGACTGCGACACGTCAAGCACCCCACGTACGGCGTGCAGTTCCACCCCGAGTCGGTGCTGACCAGGGAGGGCAAAAAGATACTGTCCAACTTCCTGCGGCGCTCGGCCAGGGGTGCGGCTTGATCCAGTCGATCGCCAAGCTGGTGAGGCGCGAGTCTTTGACCGAGGACGAGGCCGCGGCGGCGTTCGAGGTGGTCATGCGAGGCGACGCCACCCCGGTGCAGATCGCGGGATTCGTCGTCGCGCTGCGGATGAAGGGCGAGACCGCGGACGAGATCACGGGTTTCGCTCGCACCGTGCGCGCCATGGCGACGCCGATCGCGGTGGACGGTGCGCTGCTCGACACCTGCGGCACCGGCGGCGACGGGCTGGCGACCTTCAACATCTCGACGCTGGCGGCCATCGTCGCCGCGGCCTGCGGCGCGCGCGTCGCCAAGCACGGCAACCGTGCCGCCTCTTCACTGTGTGGTTCTGCCGACGTGCTCGAGCAGCTGGGCGTGAAGATCGACCTCGGACCCGATGGCGTGGCCCGCTGCATCGAACAGGCCGGCATCGGCTTTCTCTTCGCGCCGGTGTTCCATCCGTCATTCCGCTTCGCCGGCGTGACGCGCCGCGAGCTGGCCATCCGCACCGTGTTCAACGTGCTCGGCCCGCTGTGCAATCCCGCCGGGGCCAGATACCAGGCGCTCGGCGTCGCGGACGGATCGTTGGCGCCGAAGATGGCCGATGTGCTCGTCCGCCTGGGCGTCGAGCGGGCGATCGTGTTTCACGCCGGCGACGGCATGGACGAGCTCTCGGTGAGCTCGCCGTCATTCGTGATCGAGATCGACGGCGCGCACAAGGAGTACCAGCTCGACCCGGCGGAGCTTGGCCTGGCCGCAGCCCCGCTCGAATCGATGCGCGGCGGAGGCCCCGAGCAGAACGCGCGCCTGGCGCGTGAGGTGCTGGAAGGCGCGGCCGGTCCTCGCCGCGACGTCGTCCTGCTCAACGCCGCGGCCGCGCTCCGGGCGGCCGGCCTGGCCAGGGATTGGAGGGAGGGCATCGGCCAGGCCGCGGAGGCGATCGACCAAGGGCGCGCCGGCGAGGTCCTCCAGCGCTGGGCGAGAATCTCACAGGAGTGAGCGCGGAAGAAGACCTGCTGGCCCGCCTGGTCGCGGAGGCCCGGCAGGACCTGCGGCGGCGGCGGGCGCTGATCTCGCAAGACCAGTTCGAACGCGCCGTGGCGTCGCACGTGCCGAAGGACTTCGTCGGGGCGCTGCGGGGTCCGGGGCTCGCGGTCATCGCCGAGATGAAGCAGCGCACCCCGAGCATGGGCGTCCTCTCGCAGGACTACCGGCCGGTGGACCTGGCACGCGCATACACCGAAGGCGGCGCCGCCGCCATCTCGGTGCTGACTCACATGGCGGGCTTTGGCGGCCGTCCCGAGCACGTCCAGGCGGTGCGTGTCGCGACGCCGCTCCCGATTCTCCGCAAAGACTTCATCACCGACTCCTACGAGGTGGCCGAGGCGAGGGCGTCGGGAGCGGACGCCGTCCTGCTGATCGTCGCCGCTCTCGACCGGCCGCGGCTGGCCGAGCTGATCCGGGTGGCGCGAAGCCGGGGCATCGCGGCGCTCGTCGAGGTGCACGACGAGGCCGAAGCGGCCGCCGCCCTGGACGCCGGCGCGCGGGTGATCGGCGTCAACCATCGCGACCTGCGGACCTTCACCGTCGACCTGACCCTCACCGAGAGGCTGCGCAAGGTGGTTCCGAGCGACGTGGTCCTGGTGGCGGAGAGCGGCATTCACACCCCGGACGACGCGCGCCGGATGCACGACGCGGGCGCCGACGCCATCCTGGTGGGCGAGGCCATCATGCGCGCGCCGGATCCCGCGGCCCGCATCAGGGAGTTGACCGCATGGTCCAGGTGAAGATCTGCGGCATCTGCGATGCCGGCGGCGCGCATGCCGCCGTCGAGGCCGGCGCCGACCTGCTCGGCTTCCATTTCTGCCCGTCCAAACGCGGGGTCTCCCCGGAGGAGGCGAGGGGCATCGTCGAGGGGCTGTCTTCGCGACCCTCGATCGTGGGCGTGTTCCTCGACCAGGATCCGCGAGAGGTCCGGCAGGTCGCGGACTTCGTCGGCCTGGACGTGCTCCAGCTCCACGGCTCCGAGCCTCCGGGGTTTGACGCCGGGCGGCCGGTGATGAAGGTGCTGAAGGTCAAGGACGGCCGGATCCCGGGCGTGGACGATTGGCCGGATCCGCTCATGCTCGACTCCTGGTCGCCGGACCAGCGGGGGGGCACCGGGCGCACGTGGGACTGGGAGCTCGCGCGCGAGTTTCTCGCCACGCGGCGGGTGTTCATCGCCGGCGGTCTGGAACCGGGTAACGTGGGCAGGGTCGTGAGCAGCTTCAAGCCATATGGCGTCGACGTGTCGAGCGGCGTCGAGGCCGCGCTTCGCATCAAGGACCCGGACAAGATGCGGGCATTCGTCAACGCCGTGCGCCTGGCCGAGGTCCCGGCGTGATGTGGAATCCGGCTCCGCACCCGACGCCTTCGGGCCGAGGGGGGAGGACCGCGTGACCCAACCGGTGGGCGGGCGCTTCGGCGCCTATGGCGGCCAGTACGTGCCCGAGACGCTGATGGGCGCGCTGGCGGAGCTGGAGAGGGTGTGGCGCGAGGCGAAGGCCGACACCCAGTTTCAGCTCGAGCTGGCCGGCCACAGGCATGCTTTCGTCGGCCGTCCCACCCCGCTTTACTCGGCCACCCGGCTCGGTGAGCACTTCGGCGGCGCCCACATTCACCTCAAGCGCGAGGACCTGTGCCACACCGGGGCTCACAAGCTGAACAACGCGGTGGGGCAGGCGCTGTTGGCTCTGCGGATGGGCAAGAAGCGCGTCATCGCGGAAACGGGAGCGGGCCAGCACGGCGTCGCCACCGCGACCGTTTGCGCGCGCTTCGGGCTCGAATGCACCGTCTACATGGGCACCGAGGACATGCGCCGACAGTCGATGAACGTGAGGCGCATGAAGCTGCTCGGCGCCGAGGTGATGGAGGTGACGAGCGGGACCAGGACGCTGAAGGACGCGACGTCTGAGGCCATCCGCGACTGGGTGACCAACGTCCGCACCACTCACTACATCATCGGTTCCGTGGTCGGACCTCACCCGTACCCGGAGATGGTTCGCGACCTGCAGCGGGTGATCGGTGACGAAGCGCGTGAGCAGTACCTGTCAGCCGACGGCAAGCTGCCCGACGTCGTCGTCGCATGCGTCGGTGGCGGCTCCAACGCGATGGGGATCTTCACCGCGTTCCTCGACGACAAGGACGTGGCGCTGGTGGGCGTCGAGGCGGCGGGCGAGGGCGTGAGGAGCGGTCACCATGCCGCGTCGATCGTCGGGGGACGCCCGGGCGTGCTGCACGGCAGCTTCTCGTACGTGCTCCAGGACCCGGACGGCCAGGTGCTGCCCACGCACTCGATCTCGGCCGGTCTCGACTATCCGGGCGTCGGCCCGGAGCACGCCTTCCTTCACGACTCCAAGCGGGTCGAGTACGTGGCCGTCACCGACAAGGACGCCGTCGCCGCTTTCAAGCTCTGCACGCGGCTCGAGGGGATCATGCCGGCGCTCGAGCCGGCGCATGCCCTGCATCACGCGGGCGTGCTCGCACGTGAGCTCGGGCCGGGCGGGCGCATCCTGGTCTGCCTGTCGGGCCGGGGCGACAAGGACATGGACTCGGTCGACGGTGGCTGAAGGCACCCGGCTCGAGCTGGCCCTGCACTCTCAAGGCGACTTAAAGTTGGTCGCCTACATGATGGCTGGGCACCCGACCAAGAAGCGCTCCATCGAGGTGGGGAAGAGGCTTGCCAACTCGGGCATCGCGGCGCTGGAGATCGGCATCCCGTTCTCCGACCCGCTGGCCGACGGCCCGGTCATCCAGCGCGCGGGCCAGGCGGCGCTCGAGCACGGCATGACCGTCGGAGGCGCGCTCGAGGTGGCCGCCGCGGTCGCGAACGAGGGCGTGCCGGTCGTGCTGATGACCTATATCAACCCGATCCTGGCGCAGGATCCCCGGCGCTTTGCCGCGGAGGCGGCTCAGGCCGGCGTCGCGGGCGTGATCGTGCCCGACCTCCCGGTCGAGGAGTCCGAGCCGGTGTCCGGGTGGCTGCGCTCCGCGTCGCTGGACACGGTCTTCATGGTCGCGCCGACCACGTCCGAAGATCGCCTCGAGTCGATCTGCGGACACTCCGCTGGATTCGTTTACTGCGTGACGGTCACCGGCATCACCGGGGCACGCAGAGAGCTGCCCGCAGGGATGGAGGAGCTCTTCAAGAAGGTGCGGCGCCACACCCAGCTGCCCATCGCGGCCGGGTTCGGGATCTCCCGCCCCGAGCACATGAAGGCGTTGCGCGGCAGCGCCGACGCGGCGGTGGTCGGCAGCGCCATCGTCGAGAAGATCGACGGCGGTGAGGACCCGGTGCCGCTCATCAAAGACCTGCTGAAAGCATGCCGGTGAGGGGGGTTCGCGGCGCGACCACCGCGACGGCGAACACGACCGAGGCGATCACCGACGCCACCGAGGAGCTGCTGCGCGAGCTCGTCCGCCTCAACGACCTCGACCCGGCTGAGATCTGCTTCGCCTACTTCACGACGACGCGCGACCTGACCGCCGAATTTCCAGCGTTCGCGGCCCGCAAGCTGGGCTGGCTGGACGTGCCGCTTCTGTGCGGGCATGACATGGACGTCCGGCCGCCGAACCCGCGCGGCGTGCCGATGTGTGTGCGTATCCTGCTGCTTTACAACACCTCACGACCGCAGTCGGCGATGCGCTTTGCGTACCTGCGGGGTGCGCAGGCGATCAAAGTCGACCTCGACTATCTCAGGGGGTCTTTAACACCGTGATCATTGTCATGTCGCACACCGCGACCGAAGCCGAGATCAAGGCGGTCGTCGACCGCGTGCACGAGATCGGCCTCAAGACAGAGCTGTCCCGCGGCGAGGAACGGGCTCTGGTGGGGGTCATCGGCGGCAACGCATACGCCTACAAGGAGGCGTTCTCGCACCTCGCCGCCATCCACGAGATCATCCCGATCACCAAGCCGTTCAAGCTGGCCAGTCGCGAATTCCGGCCGGTCGACACGGTGGTCGACGTGGGCGGGGTGAAGATCGGCTCGGACGAGGTCGTGATGATGGCGGGTCCCTGCTCGGTGGAGGGTGAGGAGATGCTCCTCGAAACCGCCCGCCACGTCGCCAAGCAGGGCGCCCGGCTGCTACGAGGCGGAGCGTTCAAGCCTCGCACCTCGCCCTACTCGTTCCAGGGCCTGGGCGAGTCCGCCCTGAAGATGATGGCGACGGCACGTGCGGAGACGGGGCTCAAGGTGGTGACCGAAGTGGTGTCGACGGGCGACGTCGAGCTGGTCGCGCGTTACGCGGACGTGCTCCAGCTCGGGACGCGCAACATGCAGAACTACGCGCTGCTGCAGGAGGCGGGGCGGTCGGGCAAGCCGGTGCTCCTGAAACGGGGCATGTCGTCGACCATGGAGGAGTGGCTGCTGGCGGCCGAGTACATCCTGTCGCAGGGCAACCGAGACGTGATCCTGTGCGAGCGCGGCATCCGGACCTTCGAGACCGCGACCCGGTTCACACTGGACCTGAACGCCGTGCCGCTGGCGCGCGAGCTGTCACATCTGCCGATCATCGTCGACCCCTCCCAGGCGACCGGCAAGTGGTCGCTCGTGCGACCCATGGCGCTGGCGGCGGTCGCGGCCGGCGCCCATGGCCTGATCGTGGAGGTGCACCCGACGCCGAACCAGGCGCTGTCCGACGGCGCCCAGTCGTTGGACTTCCATTCCTTCGACCACCTGATGTCCGACCTCCGGCGGCTCCTCGCCTCGATGGCCAAGCAGCTCGCGTAAGTGCCCCGCCACTAAGTCGATGCCTGCCGTCGCGGTCGTCGGCCTTGGCCTGATGGGCGCTTCGTTCGCCTTGGCGCTGAAGGCGGCGCGGCCGGACGTCGTGGTCGTCGGCAGCGACCGCGATCCCGCGACGGTGCGCAAGGCGCTCGATCGCGGGATCGTGGCCAGCGCGTCCACCGACCTGGGTGCCGTCGAGATCGCCGACCTGGTGGTCGTCGCGGCTCCGATCCGGGCGATGCGGGAGGTGTTTGGCAACCTGGCCGGCAGAACCGCCGGCAAGGTGGTCACGGACATGGCGAGCACCAAAGCCGACGTCATGGAGTGGGCCGCGGCTGCCGGGATCGACCTGGTGGGCGGCCATCCGATGTGCGGCAGGGAGGTGGCCGGCATCGACGGCGCCGACGCGTCGATGTTCAGGGATGCGCCCTGGGCGCTGACACGGGCCGAGCCCATGACGAGCGGCCTGGTGGAGGCGGTCGGCGCGCATCCGATGGTGATGAGCGCCCAGACTCACGACCGCCTGGTCGCGGGCGTCAGCCACGCCGCCTTCCTGCTGTCGGTGGGTTACGTCCTGGCCCTTTCGCGGCGTGCCGATTGGCCCGAGGCGGCCCGCCTCGCGGCGTCCGGCTTCCGTGACATGAGCCGGCTCGCCGCCGGTGACCCCGAGCTCTACGCGGGCGTGGCGCGCACCAACCGCGCGAACATGCTGGAACAGCTCGACGCCGTCAGCGCCGAGCTGGCGCGCCTGCGCCGGCACCTGGAGGCGGACGATCCCCGCCTGGTCGAGCTCTTCGAAGAGGCGCGATCGGTGCGCGAGCGCTGGGCCCGCCCGTCGTGATCGCGAGCGTTCGCCGGCCTCGGAGCCTCGAAGGCGAGGTCCGGCTTCCGGGCGACAAGTCGATCTCCCACCGTGCGCTCATCTTCGGCGCGATCGCCTCCGGCCGCAGTCGCCTGCGCGGGCTCTCGAACGGCGCGGACGTGAATTCGACCGCGCGGTGCCTGCGCGCCCTGGGCGCCGAGCTCGACGGCTCGACGCTCGCCGGTTGCGGGGTGCGCGGGCTGCGTGAGGCCAAGGGCCCTCTCGACTGCGGCAACTCCGGCACGACCATGCGCCTGCTCGCCGGCCTGCTCGCCGCACAGGAGTTCGCGAGCGAGCTGCAAGGTGACGAGTCCCTGTCGCGGAGGCCCATGGATCGCGTGGTGACTCCGCTGCGCGAGATGGGCGCGCGTGCGGACTGGCCGCCCCTGCGGGTGGGCGGGCAGGTGCCGCTTCAGGGCATCGAGTACCGCCAGCCGGTGGCGAGCGCCCAGGTCAAGTCCGCCATCCTGATCGCCGGGCTCTTCGCCGATGGCGCCACCACGGTGATCGAGCCGGTGGGGACCCGCAACCATACGGAGCTGATGCTGAAGGCGATGGGCGCGGACGTGAGGGTCGACGGCCGGCGGGTCGGGGTCGCCAGGACAGACCGGCTCGAGCCGCTCGACATGGAGATTCCCGGCGACCTGAGCGCCGCCGCCTTCTGGCTCGTCGCCGGTGGGCTCGTCCCCGGTTCACGGCTGCGTCTTCCGGGCGCTGGGGTCAACCCGACACGAACCGCCTTCATCGACCTGCTGCGAACGTTCGGAGTGCGCGTCGCCATGTCCAACGAGCGCACGGAGGGCGGCGAGCCGGTGGCCGACCTCGAGGTCGGGCCGGCGGCCGGGCTGCGACCCTTCGAGATCACCGGCGCGATGTCCGCCGAGATGATCGATGAGCTGCCGGTGCTCGCGGTCGCGGCCACGCAGCTGCCGGGTCGCAGCCTGATCGCGGATGCGGGCGAGCTGCGCGTCAAGGAGTCCGATCGCATCGCGGCGATGGCCGAAGGACTGCTCGCCATGGGGGCGGACATCACCGCCGAAGACGACGGCTGGACGATCCATGGACCGAGTCACCTCGAAGGCGCGCGCGTCCGCTCGCGTGGCGACCATCGAATCGCGATGGCGCTCACGGTGGCCGGGCTGCTTGCGGATGGCGCCACCGAGATCGAAGACGCCGGGTGTGTCGACATCTCGTATCCGGGCTTTTTCGACACCCTCGAATCCCTGTGCTGAAGGTTCGCTGCGAGATCGAGGTCGAGCCGGTCACGCTCGAGCTGTACGAGCTCGAGGTCACGGAGCCCCGCGAGGACTTCGAGCTCGAGGTGGCGCGCGCACTGCAGGCGGCCCGCTCCGGCGAGGTCGGGCAGGTCAGCCGGGCCAGGGAGCTGTACCGCCGTTTCGGCGTCGATCCGACGCGTGTGCGCCCGTCCTCCGAAGCCCTCCTGCGGCGGTTGAAGAAGGGGGATCCGCTGCCCCGGATAAACTCCCTGGTCGATGTCGCCAACGCGCTCTCCGTGCAGCTCCAGGTGCCGGTCGGGCTCTACGACCTGGACAAGATCAAGGGCGGGGAGCTGGTGATCAGGCTGGGCGCCGATGGAGAGGGCTACCTCGGCATCGGCAAGGAGCGCGTCAACGTGGCGGGCCGAATCTGCGTCGCCGACGCCGAGGGGCCTTGCGGCAACCCGAGCTCCGATTCCGCGCGCACCATGATCACGACCGACACCGAGCGTGCGGCCTGGATCTACTTCCTGCCCGTCGCCGACGAGGTCGTCGATCGGACGGCCGAGCTCGTCGCGGTGTTCGGCCGCGGCCTGATCCGGATGGTGTGATCCGAGCTTGAGACCGGCTTCCGAGGAGGTCCTGTGCGTGAAGCGGGAGGACATCTTCCCCGACGGAGCCTGGCACGGGTTCGTGAGCCGGGATCTGGAGCGCCACCAGGCCGTGATCCGCGACCGCCACCTGTTCATGACGCGTGCTTCGGTCGAAGATGATCCGACCTACCAGCAGATCATCCCCTACGTCGTCTTCCGGCATGCGGACCGCTATTTCCTCACCCACCGGCTGCGCGCATCTTCGGAGAAGCGCCTGCGCAAGCAGTACTCGCTGGGCGTCGGCGGCCATGTCAACCCGCAAGACCTCGAAGCCGGCGATCCCATCCTGGACGGCCTGAAGCGCGAGTGGCGAGAGGAGGTCGTCTACGACGGCCGGTTCGAAGCCAAGCTCCTGGGGTTGCTGAACGACGACTCGTCGCCGGTGTCCAGGGTGCACCTCGGGGTAGTCTTCCTGGTGGACGGCGACTCGCCGAACATCTCGATCCGTGAAACCGACAAGCTGGCGGGTGAGCTGCTGACCCTGGACGAGATGCGCATCTACTACCTCGGCATGGAATCGTGGTCGCAGATGGTGTACGACCGCCTGACGTTGGGGGCCTCGTGAAGCTGCAGGCCGTCGAGCTGCGCCGCGTGCGCATGTCGCTGGTGGCTCCATTCGAGACGTCTTTCGGAGTCCAGACGGAGCGCGACATCCTGCTCCTGAAGGCCGCCACCAGCGAGGGTGAGGGCTGGGGCGAGTGCGTCGCCGCCGAGGAGCCGACTTACTCATCCGAGTACGTCGATGCGGCCGAGCACGTGCTGATCCACCACCTGCTGCCCCGACTGTTCGCCGAGCCGCGCCTCGAGGCCGCTGACGTGGCGAGGTCGCTGCGTCCCGTTCACGGCCACAACATGGCCAAGGCCGCGATCGAGATGGCCGTCCTCGACGCGGAGCTCCGCGCTCGCGGTGAGTCGTTCGGCCATTACTTCGGCGCCGTGCGCCCGGCCGTCGACTGCGGCGTCTCGGTCGGCATCCAGGCCTCAATCCCCGCGCTCATGCAAACGGTCGGTGACTATCTCGACCAGGGCTACAGGCGGATCAAGCTGAAGATCAAGCCGGGGTGGGACATCGAACCGGTGCGCGCGGTGCGCGAGCGATTCGGAGACGTGCCGTTGCAGGTCGACGCCAACACCGCCTATGCCGCGTCCGACGCACGGCACCTGGCCGAGCTGGATGCCTTCGGTCTGCTGCTGATCGAGCAGCCGCTGCCGGAGGATCAGGTGCTGGCGCACGCAGAGCTCGCGCGGGTGGTGCGCACGCCGATCTGCCTGGACGAATCGATCACTTCGGAGCAGGCCGCGGCCGACGCCATCCGGCTGGGCGCCTGTCAGATCATCAACATCAAACCAGGCCGTGTCGGAGGCTACCTCGAAGGGCGCCGGATCCACGACCTTTGTGCGGCGCATGGCATCGCCGTCTGGATGGGCGGGATGCTCGAGACGGGCCTGGGCCGCGCCGGCAACGTGGCCATGGCGGCGATGCCGAACTTCACCCTGCCAGGCGACACCTCCGCCTCAGACCGCTACTACCGCCGCGACATCACCGAACCGTTCGTCCTCGACGAGGGGCGCCTGAGGGTGCCGGCCGGGCCGGGCCTGGGCGTGACGGTCGATGAGGCGTTCCTGAAGGAGATCACCCACCGGACCCGAACGGTCGAGGCGGGCCGCTCAGGTCAGGCCCTTTCGTAAGCCCGGCGGCCGCACGGCGAGCAGGTCGGTCATCGGGCTCGCGCTTGCCGCCCGTCCGAGGCGGGGCAGGCCGAGCTGGTCCTCGATCGTCGCCAGCAAAGAGAAGTGGTCGTAGGCGCGGTTGCTCTGATGCACGAGGGGGTCCGGGTGGATGACCAGGGTGAGCACGCTGTTCGCGGGATCCCCGCCCTCATCCCACGTGATCAGGAGCAGCCCGTCGTCCTGCCAGGCGCTGGAGGCGGTGATCGTCCCGACGGTTTGGGCCAGCCAGGCGGCGGCCGCCGAGCTCGAGCAGTCATGGCCGTCGTGACACATGTTCGGCGTGATCCAGACGAAACGCGGGACGTTGCCGGACATGGCGACCGCGAACTGGGTGAACGGCACTACCTGGGGCGGGCACGCGCTGCCGTAGTACGCGAACGGGTTGTGCTTCAGCGCGTAAGGATACGGGCTGTGGAAGCAGCCGTTCGTCATCCCCTCCATGAACGCGCGCCAGTCGATGCCGGCAGCGGTCAGCTGCGCGCCGAGCCCGCCGGGCGGCAGCGGGTGAAAGCCGTCATCGGCGATACCCCAGGTACTGCCCGAGGTGAGGGCGAGATAGTTGGGGAGGCTGGGGTGCGCAACGCCGTGGTAGTTGATGGCGGCGCCGTACTGCGCGGCCAGCTGTGCCGTGTAGCGGTTGGCGATCGCCTGGGCGTAGCTGCGGTTCTCCATCACGATCACGAAGACGTGCGTGAGAGCGGGCGCCGGCGCCGGAGGCGGGGTCGGGGTCGGGGTCGGGCTGGGCTGTTGCTGGACGACCGGCGCCGGGGTCGGGCTGCGATGGGCTTGCGCCGCGGCCGGGTGAGCGCAGGCGGCAAGCAGTTCTGCTGCCACCAGCAGGGCGACTGACTTGATCCACATCGAGCCTACGATCCGAGTGGCTCCGTTTCCGCCTGACCCGAGCAAGTGATCCGACTCCAACTCTAAACTGAGCTCGTGCCCAAGCTGCTCGGATTGCGCTGTCGCGAATGCGGGGCGGAGTATGAGCTCCAGGCGACGCATGTGTGTGAGATGTGCTTCGGTCCGCTCGACGTGGCCTTCGATAAAACCGCGCTCAAGAAGGTGGTGAGCCGCCGGCGAATCGAGCAGGGCCCGCCGTCGATGTGGCGCTATCGCGACCTGCTCCCCGTCGAGGAGTCGACCGCGGTCGTCACCCTGGGCGAGGGCTTCACCCCGCTGGTCAAGGCGGACCGGCTCGGCGCCGAGCTGGGGCTGCGCAATCTCTACCTGAAGAACGACAGCATGAACCCGACCAACTCCTTCAAGGACCGGGTGGTGTCGGTCGCCATCAGCTGGGCCCGGGCTCACGGCTTCGAAACCATCGCGTGCGCGTCGACGGGCAATCTGGCCAATGCCGTGGCCGCCTACTCGGCCCGGGCCGGTCTCGAATGTTTCGTCTTCGTCCCGGTGGACCTCGAGCCGGCCAAGATCGTCAGCATCGGGGTCTTCGATCCCAACGTCGTCGCCGTGCGGGGCAATTACGACGAGGTCAACCGGCTGTGCAGCCAGCTCGTCGAGTCGACGCCGTGGGCGTTCTGCAACATCAACATCCGGCCTTTCTATGCCGAGGGTTCGAAGACCCTGACCTTCGAGACCGCCGAGCAGCTCGGCTGGAAGCTGCCGGACGAGATCATCATCCCGATCGCCAGCGGTTGCCAGTTCGTGCGTCACCGCCAGGCGGTGCGCGAGCTGATGGAGTTCGGCCTGGTCTCCGACGATCGCCTTCCGGCGTTGACGGGCGCGCAGGCACTGGGCTGCGCTCCGGTCTACAACGCGTTTCACTCGGAGACGCCCGAGCGCGTGCTGCCGGTCAAACCCGACACCATCGCCCGATCGATCGCCATCGGCAACCCGTCCGATGGGATGTACGTCAACCGGATCGCACGCGAGACGAAGGGCGTGGTCGAGGCGGTCACCGAGACGGAGATCGTGGCCGCGATGCGCCTGCTCGCGCGCACCGAGGGGATCTTCACCGAGACCGCGGGCGGGGTGACGATCGGCGTGCTCGCCAAGCTCGCGAAGGCGGGTCGGTGGCGGGGCGACGAGGTCGTGGTAGCTTACGTCACCGGACACGGCCTCAAGACGGCCGACGTTCTCGCCTCCGTGGACGGTCATGCGAGACGGGTGGAAATTGATCCGACGTTAAAGTCATTACGTGAAAAGGTGAATATCTGAAGATGCCGCAGTTTCGAATCCCTGGACCCCTCCGCCGTCTGTCCGAAGGACAGGTCACCGTGGCCGTCGACGCGACGGACCTCGGCGCCGCCATCGCGGCGCTTGATGCCCGCTACCCCGGATTTAAAGACCGCCTGCTCGATGAGAGCGGCGAGCTCCGGCAGTTCGTCAACGTGTACCTGAACGACGAGGACGTCCGTCTCGGTTCGGGCCTCAAAGCCCAGGTCAGCGAGCGGGACGAGATATCGATCGTGCCCGCCGTGGCGGGGGGCCGGCGCCGACCTTAGACTTCGGCCATGGGACGCCGCCGCCTGAAGCTCGTCTTCGGCCCTGCTCTGGTCAAGGAACCGGTCATCTACCAGCTGGGCAGGAGGTTCGAGATCGTGACCAACATTCGCCGCGCCGACGTGACGCGAGATCAAGGTTGGGTGCTGCTCGAGATCACGGGTGAGGCGGAGGAGCTGGACCGGGGCGTCGCCTATCTCGAATCACGCGGCGTCAAGGTGGAGCCCACCGAGGGCGATCTCGTTGAGTAGCCGGGGCCACGAGACGGCAGACGGGTCGGGCGAGGGCACTCAGCTCGTGGCCGGGCGCACGTGAGGATCGCAGTCGCGATGTCGGGCGGCGTGGACTCCTCGGTCGCGGCCGCGCTGCTGCAGGCCCAGGGTCACGACGTCGTCGGCGTCACCCTGCAGCAGTGGCCGAGGGATGACGCCGAGGAATCGGCGCGGCACGGCGGCTGCTGCTCGTTGTCGGCAGTCGAAGACGCGCGGCGAGTGGCGTCTCTACTGGGCCTCCCCTACTACTGCTGGAACCTCGAAAAGGAGTTCGGCGAGAGGGTCATCGAACCCTTTCACCGCGATTACCTCGAGGGCCGGACGCCCAACCCATGCGTGCGCTGCAACGCCTTCGTGCGCTTCGACCTCATGCTCGCCCGCGTCCTCGAGCTCGGCTTCGACCGCCTCGCGACCGGTCACTACGCGCGCATCGTCCAGGGCTCGGACGGCCCCGAGCTGCACGCTGCCGTCGACCCTGCCAAGGACCAGTCCTACATGCTCTATCACCTCGACCGCGAGCGCCTCGCGCGCATCGTTTTTCCCCTCGGCGGCATGACCAAGGGCGAGGTCCGCGAGCACGCGCGCGAGTTCGGGCTGCCGGTTGCCGACAAGGCGGAGAGCCAGGAGATCTGCTTCGTGCCCCGCGGCAAGACGGCACGCTACCTGGCGGAGCGGCTGCCGGTGCGCGCGGGCGCGGTCGTCGACTCGGTCGGTCGCGAGCTCGGCACCCATCGCGGCGCCGCGCTGTACACGGTCGGCCAGCGCAGCGGATTTGGTGACCTAGCCGAAGCCGGCCCATGGTACGTGCTCCGGGTCGACGTGGCGTCCAACCGGCTCGTGGTCGGGCGCCGGGACGCGCTCGGGGCACGCGAGGTCGACCTGCGCGACATGAGCTTTGTCGGTGAGGCGACCGAGGGGCCGCTAGCCTGCGAGGCCCGCCTCCGCTACCACGCCACGCCGATCACCGCCGTGTACGAGGCAGGCCGGCTGGCGCTCGAAGAGCCGTTCCTCGGCGCCGCGCCCGGCCAGGCCGCTGTGCTCTACTCGGGGACCCGGGTCCTCGGTGGAGGGATCATCGCCGCCGCCAGGGCGTAGCTCGCCGGCTTGAGCGGGCACCCGGACCTGGCCGCCGCGGCATTCCATTGGCTCGAGTACGTCGGGCTGCTCGGGGGCCTGGGCTCGTTCGTCGTCAGGCGGCTGGCCTCTCACCCGCCGCGGATCCCGTGGGCGCGCCCGCCCATGGCGATCGCGTTCGCCGCGGCGTTCGCCGGCGGCCTTGGCGTGATCACGCTGGAGGCGCTGGAAGGATCGGGTTCGGCCGCGGGCGCCCTGGCCTTCCTGATCGGTGGCGCCGGCGGCTGGGTGCGCATCGTGCGCGTGGCGGCCGAGGGGCTGGCGCTCCTGTTCTGCGTGCGCGGCCTGCCCTACGTGGCTCCGATGACGGCGCTCGCGGCCGCCTCCCTGGCCCTGGCCGGCCACTCCACGGCGGTCGAGCCTCCCGCCGGCGCCGAGTTCGCCGACGCGATCCATGTGCTTTCCGCGGGCATGTGGGCGGGCGGCATCCTGGCGCTTGCGACCCTGCGTCCGCCCGGCGGCTGGCGCGGCCCCGAGGCGCGGATGCTGCTCGGCCGTTTCTCGAGCGTGGCGCTGATCGCGTTCGGGGTGACGGCGCTCACCGGCGTGCTCCGGGCGACCGAGCAGCTGTCCGGGGTCAGCGACCTCTGGACCACGCCTTACGGGCTGGTCCTGGGGCTGAAGTCCGCCGGGGTGTTGGCGATGCTCGTCCTGTCCTCGCTGGCCTGGCGTCGTGGGCTGCCGGTGGCCCGAGTCGAGGCCGGAGCCGCGGTCGCGGTCGCCGGCCTGACGGCGCTGCTGGCCGCTTTCCCGTTTCCGGCCTAGTGTGAACAGCGCACGAGATGTCGCGACAGTCGCGGCTCATCGTGGGCGCATCTTCCGAGCACCATAGACCAGTTCGGCCGGTGGTCGACCTTGGTTACGCCGACCGGTGTGTGCACGCTCGT
>SCQL01000025.1 GCA_004299235.1 bacterium | reverse complement strand
AGAGCAGATCATCATTAGTCACGGCGGCACCTCCTCATGGGCGTCAAGCACCCACAGGATGGGCCGCCGCTTCTACATCTGGGAAGTCCCCAGGTGTCTACAGATCTTGTGAGCCGTTCACCCTAGGCGGTGCCGGCCTCGAGCCGGTGGGCCACCGCCACCGCGCCACCGCGGCGCATGCGCGGAAGCGGGCTACGCCGCGCGGACAGTCGCTCCAGGTGCCGGGCAGACTGGTCCGAGCACGGTCTGAACCCTGGCCCAAACCTCGTCCGCGGCGTGTTGGTCTGGGCTCTCTTGCGGCCACGTGGCGGGCCACCAGCGCGTCGGCCGATCGTCGTCCAGAGGCCGGGAGTCGGCGCCGAAAAGCGCCCCCGCGACCGCGACGCCCGCCAGCGCCAGCAAGATCATCAACGCGTCCATGCCCCGATTCTGCCCCCAGCCAATCTCCGGAGCAACGGCGTCTTTCATGAGAAAATATCGCCATGCCGGTTAATTGGCGTTCGATCGACCTGAAACACCTCCACGCCCTTCGCGCCATCGCCGCCAGCGGCACGTTCTGGGCCGCCGCCGAGCAGCTCAACGAGGCTCAGTCGACCGTCAGCGACCACGTGGCGGCCCTGGAGGCCCTGACCGGTCAGCGTCTGATCGAGCGTTCGCGCGGGCGCCGGACGGTCGAGCTGACCGCCGCCGGCAAGCTCCTCCTCGGCCACGCCACCGCCATCGAGGCCCGTCTCTTGGCCGCCGAGGCCGACTTCCGCGCCTTCGCCGCCGGACGTTCGGGGAGGCTGCGAATCGGCATCTACCAGAGCATCGCCAATAAGATCCTGCCCGAGGTGATGCGCCGCTTCACCGAGCGCGGACCCGAGGTGGACATCCGGCTGTCCGAGCAGGCGCAGGACGAGGAGCAGGTGGGCGCCGTCGAGCAGGGCGAGCTGGACGTCAGCTTCGCGGTCCAGCCCATCCCGTCCGGCCCCTTCGAAGTGCGTGACCTGATGCGTGACGCTTACGTGCTGCTTGCGCCTTCAGATTCCGAGCTGGCGGCGCGCCGGCCCAGTGTTGCCGACCTGGCGGGCGTGCCCATGATCGGCTACCACCCGGGGCGCACCGAAGACCTGGCGGAGAGCTACCTGCTGGGGCATGGCGTGCGGCCGAACTTCATCTTTCGAACGAATGACAACGGGACCGTGCAGGCGATGGTGGCGGCGGGGTTGGGCGTGGCCCTGGCCCCACTCCTGGCGATCGACGAGACCGATCCCAAGACCGTGGTGATCGAGCTGGCCGAGCCGATTCCGCCGCGCGTGCTGGCCGCCGTCTGGCATCGCGACCGGTATCGCCCCCCGGCGGCGGCGGCATTCGTCGAGACCGTGGCGGCGGTTGCGGGCGAGGTGGAGCGGGCGCACAACGAATTCTTGAAGAGCAGGCCGAAGCGACCGCACGCCTGAGCTAGTTGAGCCGCTCCACGATCATCGCCATCCCCTGGCCGCCGCCGACGCACATCGTCTCCAGCCCATAAGCCTTGTTCTTCTCACGCAGGCCGTTGAGCAGCGTGCACAGGATGCGGGCGCCGGTCATGCCGAACGGGTGACCCAGCGCGATCGCCCCGCCGTGAGGGTTGAGCTTGTCGCTGAACGGGTCGACGCCGATCCCGCGCGCCGCGGGGATGACCTGGGCGGCGAAGGCCTCGTTGATCTCGACGATGTCGATGTCGTCGATGGTCATCTTGGCGCGCTTCAACGCCTGCCTCGAGGCGTCGATCGGACCCAGGCCCATGAACTCCGGCGCCAGCGCCGACAGGCCCGTCGACACGATGCGCGCCAGGGGCCTGAGCCCGAGCTCCTTGGCCCTGCGGTCGGACATGACAACGACCGCCGCGGCGCCATCGTTGAGCGGGCACGCGTTGCCCGCGGTCACGGTGCCGTCCTCGCGGAACGCCGGCTTCAGCGCGGCCAGCACCTCCATGGTCGTCCCCGGCCGCGGTCCGTCGTCCCGGGTGAAAAGCTGGCCGTTGGGGAGAGGCACCGGGACGATCTCGCGGTCGAAGAAACCATCGTCTCGGGCCCTGACCGCCGCCTCCTGGCTCTTGACGGCAAAGCGGTCCTGCTCTGCGCGGCTGATCCCCTCGCGACTCGCCACGTTCTCGGCGGTCTGTCCCATGGCGATGTAGATGTCGGGATACTCGTCGGTGTTCCCGGGGACCAGCCTGGAGTTGTAGGTGTCAGGTGCGTCCGGATAGCCGCTGCCGTAGCGCGATACGCACTCGACGCCGACCGACAGGAAAACGTCGCCTTCGCCCGCCTCGATGGCGTGCGCAGCCATCCGCGTCGTCATCAGCGAGGAGGAGCAATACCGGTTCACGGTGACGCCGGGGACGTCGAGGCGGGCGAGGATCGAGACCACCCGGCCGATGTTGTGACCCTGCTCACCACCCGGCAAGCCACAGCCGCAGATGAGGTCTTCGATCTCGGCGCGGTCGAGCTCGGGCACCTGCTCCAGCACCTTGGTCACCACGTGGGCCGCGAGGTCGTCAGGCCGGACGTCGACGAGCGATCCCTTTCTGGCCCTGCCGATCGGAGAGCGGCCGCAAGCGACGATCACAGCCTCAGTCATGCCCGAATTATCGTCCCCTTACCGGCGCCGGAACGGCCGCGGCGTGCGAGAACGACGGGAATGTCCAGGCGATGGACTTTGACCGCCTCCGGGCTCACTTCGTCTTGGGAGCTCGGCTCTTGGGCGCCTTCGGCTTGGCGGCGGCGGCGGCGCGAGGCGCCGCTGCCCGCTTGGCCGGCTTGGGCTCAGGCGGGTCTTCGACCGCGGCCGCGGCCGGGGTCGCGTCTTCAGTCGTTGGGGCCGGCTCGGCGACCGCCGGGGTGTCGGCGCCGGCGAGGCCCATCGAGCTCGACAGCGTCCGGTGACAGCTCTCGCACGTGACGACGGTGCGGACCAGCGTGCCGAGGTGCCGCTCCTCGCGGCGGAGGTTGCGCGTGCGGGCGCAGAAGGAGCAATGCCCCGCGTCGATCGTGACTTTGATCTGCCCCGGCCTCTTGTTCATGGCCACCTACGGTAGCTGAGCGGTGCCGCCCGGCGTTGCTTCCGGCTGCTAAAATGCTGCGAGCGGTCAGTTCCTTTAAGTCTGGTCCCGAGAGACCAGGAAGGAGGATTTTTCATGGCGATCGGCTCCCGGCTGCGGCACGTCATCGAAAGCCAGCAGTTCTCCCGATCATTGCTCGAAGACCTCCTGACGCGCGCCGAGGAGATGAAGAGCGAGCCGCATCGGTTCTCCGGCCGGCTCAACGGCCAGGTGATGGCGGCTCTCTTCTACGAGCCGTCGACCCGCACCCGCCTTTCTTTCGAGGCGGCGATGATGCGCCTTGGCGGCCAGACGATGGGCACGGACAATGCCCGCGAGTTCTCCTCCGCCGCCAAGGGCGAGACGCTCGAGGACACGATCCGCATCGTCGGCGGCTACGCCGATGTGATCGTGCTGCGTCACTACGAGGAGGGCGCCGCCAGGCGCGCCGCTGCCGTCAGCACGGTGCCGGTCATCAACGCCGGTGACGGGCCGGGACAGCACCCGACGCAGGCTCTGCTCGATCTCTACACGATCCGCGACGAACTGGACCGGATCGATGGCATCCGGGTCGCGATGGTCGGGGACCTGGCCAACGGCCGCACGGTCCGCTCGCTCACCTATCTGCTCAGCAAATTCAAGGACATCAAGTTCTGGTTCGTCGCGCCGCCGCAGGTCGCCATGAGGGACGACCTCAAGGCCCACCTGGATGAGCACCACGTACCCTGGGTCGAGACAGAGGACCTTGAATCCGTGCTGCCCGAGGTCGACGTCGTCTACCAGACGAGGATCCAAAAGGAACGCTTCACTGACCCCGAGGTCTACAACGCGCTCAAAGGCGTGTACCGGATCGACAACGGCTCGCTCGCGCTGATGCGCAAGTACGCGATCGTGATGCACCCACTCCCGCGCGTGGACGAGATCGCGCCGGAGGTCGATGCCGACCCACGCGCCGCGTACTTCAGGCAGGCGAGAAACGGGCTCCACATCCGGATGGCGCTGCTCGAGCGCGTCATGGCATGAGCGTCACCCAGGGGCGGCTCAAAGCGACCGTGATGGACGCCGAGCAGATCCGGCGCTCGCTCTCCCGTATCGCGCACGAGATCGTCGAACGCAACCGGGGGGCCGGCGACCTGGTGCTGGTCGGCATCGTCGCCAAGGGCGACCACCTCGCGCTGCGCCTCGCGGCCAAGCTGAGGGAGCTGGAAGGGGCGCCGGTCGCGGTCGGCGCGCTCGACACCTCCAGGCATCGCGACGACCGCCACCTCCGGGAGCCGGCGCATCACACCGCATCGAGCATGCCGGACGTGGACGGCAAGGTCGTGGTGCTCGTGGACGACGTCATCCACCACGGCCGCACCGTGCGCGCGGCGATGGATGCCCTGATGGACTTCGGCCGCCCCCGCGCGATTCAGCTGGCGGTGCTGGTCGATCGCGGCCACCGCGAGCTTCCCATCCGGCCCGACTACGTGGGCAAGAACGTCCCGACTTCGGACTCGGAGCGGATCGAGGTCCTCGTCGCTGAGGAGGACGGTATCGACCAGGCGGTGATCGTTGCCGGCTAGCAAGCGGTTGGCGGCACTCGTGCTCGAGGACGGCCGGGCCTTCGTCGGCGCGGCCTTGGGCGCTGACGTCATCGGCGAAGGAGAGGTCGTTTTCAACACCGCCATGACCGGCTACCAGGAGGTGATCACCGACCCCTCCTACGCCGGCCAGATGGTGTGCATGACCTATCCGCTGCAGGGGAACTACGGCGTGCGAGAGGCCGATGCGGAGTCGGCGCGGCCGTGGGCGAGGGCGGTCATCGTGCGCTGGGCCTGCCCAAGCCCGAGCCATCACTCGAGCGAGGCCTCGCTCGACGAGTACCTCCGGCGGTGGCGAGTCCCGGCGATCACCGAGATCGACACGCGGGCGCTGACCCGGCACCTGCGCACACGCGGCACGCTGCGCGCGGTCCTAACTCACGAATCCAAGCCTCCCGACCAGGCGCGGCTGGCCGAGCTGGCGCTGGCGGCGCGCCGGGTGGCGCCGCTGTCCGAGCAGGATCTCGTCGCCGCAACCTCACGCACCGTGAGGGCGGAGTGGCTCGAGGCGCTCCCCGGGGAGCTGCGACCGGCGCACCGAAGCGACGGGGCGGGGCTGTCGATCGCGGTCGTCGACTACGGCGTCAAGACGAACATCCTCCGCTCGCTCCGCGAGCGCGGCTGCCGCGTCATCGTGCTGCCGCACACCACAACCTGGGCGGACGTCGAGGCAACCGGGGCGGACGGGATCGTGCTTTCGAACGGGCCGGGCGACCCGGCGGTGCTCGACGGCCCCGTGGAGCTGGCGCGCCGCGCCCTGGGCCGAATCCCGCTGTTCGGCATCTGCCTGGGCCATCAGATCCTCGGCCGCGCCGCGGGGGCCAGCACCTCGCGCCTGCCGTTCGGTCATCACGGCGCCAACCACCCGGTCAAGGACCTCGAGACCGGCGGGGTCCACATCACCAGCCAGAACCACGAGTTCCAGGTCGACGCCGCGTCGGTCCCGGCGGGCGACTTCTTCGTCTCGCAGCGCAACCTGAACGACGGCTCGGTGGAGGGCCTCGGCCACCGCACCCTGCCCGCGTTCAGCGTCCAGTACCACCCCGAAGGCTGTCCGGGGCCGCAGGACAACCAGCACCTGTACGACCGCTTCGTCGAGATGGTCCGCAACCGGCGCCCGGTGCTCAGGGCGGTCGGGGGGGCCACGCAACCTGAAAAGCCCAGGAAGGTGCTGATCCTCGGCTCCGGGCCGATCGTCATCGGCCAGGCCGCCGAGTTCGATTACGCCGGCACGCAGGCCTGCAAGGCCCTGCGCGAGGAAGGCATCACCACCGTGCTCGTCAACTCCAACCCGGCCACGATCATGACCGACGAGGAGGTGGCGGACCGCGTTTACCTCGAGCCGCTGACCGTCGACGCGGTCGAGCGTGTGATCGCTCGCGAGCGGCCCGATGCGCTGCTGCCCACCCTTGGCGGCCAGACCGGCCTCAACCTTGCCACCGAGCTGGCCAGCGCCGGCGTGCTCGACCGCCACCACGTCCGGCTGCTGGGCGCGAGCATCGAAACGATCCGCAAGGCGGAGGACCGCGAGGCCTTCAAGAAGATGCTGCAGGACCTCGGCGAGCCGGTGCCCGTGTCAAGAGTGTGCGAGTCGCTCGAGGACGTGGCGGCTTTCGCGAGCGAGGCCGGGCTGCCGCTGGTCATCCGGCCGGCGTACACGCTGGGGGGCACCGGCGGCGGCTTCGTCACCACCGAAGACGAGCTGAGGCGCATCGCGCAGCGCGGGCTGGACGCGTCGCCCATCCACCAGGTGCTCGTCGAGCGCTCGCTCTGGGGCTGGAAGGAGCTCGAGTACGAGGTGATGCGGGACGCGGCCGGCACCTGCATCACGGTCTGCAACATGGAGAACCTCGACCCGATGGGCGTCCACACCGGCGACTCGATCGTCGTCGCGCCGGCGCAGACCCTGTCGGACCGCGACCACCAGATGCTGCGGTCGTCGGCGATTCGCATCATCCGCGCGCTCGGCATCGAGGGCGGGTGCAACGTCCAGTTCGCCCTGGACCCGAAGAGCTCGACCTACTACGTGATCGAGGTCAACCCGCGGGTGAGCCGCTCCTCGGCCCTGGCCTCCAAGGCGACCGGATATCCCATCGCCCGCGTGGCCGCGAAGGTGGCGGTGGGGAGGCGTCTGGACGAGATCCGGAACGAGGTCACCGGCCGGACATTCGCGGCGTTCGAGCCGGCGCTCGACTACTGCGTGGTCAAGATCCCCCGCTGGCCGTTTGACAAGTTCCCCGCCGGCGACCGGCGCCTCGGCACGCAGATGGCGTCGACCGGTGAGGTGATGGCGATCGAGCGGACGTTTGAAGCCGCGTTGACCAAGGCCATGCGCTCGCTGGAGCAGAAACCGCCCGCCGCCTCGGACCTGGCGCGCGCCGAATTGATCGACCAGCCCAACGACCGCAGGCTCTTCGCGCTGCTGGCTGCGCTCCGGGACGGCGCCGACCCGGCATCGCTGGCGGCCAGAAGCGGGATCGATCGCTGGTTTGTCGACCGCATGGCCACGATCGTTCGCCTCGAGAGGGAGGGCGACGTGCGCGAGCTGCGGCGCGCCGGGTTCTCCGACGCCATGATCAGCGCCCTACGCGGAGAGCGTGTTGAACCGTCGACTCCCGCTTACAAGCTCGTCGACACGTGCGCCGCCGAGTTCGATGCGGCAACGCCCTACTACTACTCGTGCTGGGAGGAGGAGAGCGAGAGCTCTGAGGCCGGGCGCGCGCCTCATGCTCAAGCCAAGGGCGCAACGTCGAATCGCGCCGCTCGGACGGCGCTGGTCATCGGGTCGGGCCCGATCCGCATCGGCCAGGGGATCGAGTTCGACTACTGCTCCGTCCACGCCGCCTGGTCGCTGCGCAAGGCAGGAGTCCGGGCGGTCCTGGTCAACTCCAACCCCGAGACGGTGTCCACGGACTTCGACACCTCCGACCGGCTCTACTTCGATCCGCTCGACCTGGACGGCGCCGCCCAGGTCGCGGAGGTCGAAGGCGTCGAGGGCGCGCTGGTGCAGTTCGGCGGCCAGACCTCGATCAACCTGGCCGCGTCACTGGAAGAACGCGGGGTCGCGATCCTCGGCTCCACGGTGGAGGCGATCGACCTGGCCGAGGACCGGCGGGCGTTCGCGAAGGCGCTCGATGCGATCGGCATCCCGCAGCCAGTCGGCGGCACGACCACCACGGTCGAGGAGGCGATCGTCATCGCGGAACGCGCGGGCTACCCGGTGCTGGTGAGGCCGTCGTACGTGCTGGGCGGGCGCGCCATGGAGATCGTCCACGACCGGCGCGGGCTCGAGCGCTACATGGTGTGGGCGATCAGCGCGTTGCCGCGCGGCACGGTGCTGGTCGACAAGTACCTCCAGGGCGATGAGGTGGAGGTCGACGCCGTCACCGACGGCGAGACCGTGGTCATCCCCGGCGTGATGCAGCACGTGGAAAGGGCGGGAGTACACTCGGGCGACTCGTACGCGGTTTACCCGGCGCCGGGCCTGGAGACATCCGAACTCGAGGACGTGGTCGATTACACGGTGCGAATCGCGCGCCATCTGCGTTTGCGAGGACTGGTCAACGTCCAGTACGTCGTCCACCGCGGCAAGGTGCACGTGCTCGAGGTCAACCCGCGGGCGTCGCGAACGGTGCCGTTCCTTTCCAAGGTCACCGGCGTGCCCATGGTCGACATGGCGACCCGGGTCATGCTCGGGGAAAAGCTGTCCGACATGGGCTGGGCGACGGGACTCTGTCCCGCGCGCCCTTTGGTGGCCGTCAAAGCCCCGGTCTTTTCGATGAACAAGCTGCCGGCGGTCGACTCATACCTGGGACCCGAGATGAAATCGACGGGAGAGGCGATCGGGATCGACCGCACGTTGACCGGAGCCCTGCGCAAGGCCTTTGCGGCCTCCGGGATGCATGTCAAACGTGGCGGTGGCGCGCTGCTGACGATCGCCGATGCGGACAAGCCGGAGATCTTCCCGATCGTCTCGCGGCTGGTCCAGATGGGATGCCGGCTGGTGGCGACCGAAGGCACCGCGAAGGCGCTTCGGCAGGCCGGCTTCTCGCCGAGAGTCGTCGCCAAGATCGGCGACGAGGGCCCGACCGTGGTCGACGTCATCACGCGTGGCGAGGTCGACCTGGTCATCAACACGATGTCGAACATCTACACCGACCCGAGCGAGGCCGGCGGCCCGGTTTTCAAAGACGGCTTCGAGATCCGGCGCGCCGCCGTCGAGCGGCGCATCCCGTGCCTGACCTCGCTCGACACGGCCGCGGCGCTGGTGGAATCCGCCGCCGCCGCGCCCGGTGAGATGGAGGTGCGGACGATCGAAGAGTGGAGAGAGGGTGGGGTGGCGAGGCCCGGCTCCTAGTGTTTCTCGTGGACGCCCGGATCGCCGGCAAGCGGAGGGTGGCGCGGGAAATGTGGGTGCTCGCGATGGACGCGCCGGAGATCGCGGCTTCGGTCCGCGCCGGGCAGTTCGTCAACCTCGGCTGGACCCCGGGGCCGCTGCTGCGCCGTCCCTTCTCGGTCTACCGCGTAGATGACGATCGCATCGAGATCGTCCTCAAGGCCGTGGGCGCCGGCACCGCGCAGCTGCTGGACATGGACCGCGGCGATCGCGTGAGCTGCCTCGGCCCGCTGGGGCGTGGCTTCGATCTCGGGGCCGGTCCGCGAAGCATCGTCCTCGTGAGCGGCGGCCTGGGGGTCGCACCCATGCCCCTCGCCGCCAGGGAGGCCACGGCGCTGGGCATGCGCGTGACCTGGGTGCACGGCGCTCGCAGCCGGGAGGAGCTGTGCACGGAGTCCGGCGGCGACGAGGTGATCTGGGCCACCGACGACGGCTCCCAGGGATTGGCCGGCACGGCGGTCGCCGCGGCCCCCGATGCCGACCTCGTGCTCGCCTGTGGTCCGAACCCGATGCTCGCGGCCGCGGCCGATCGCTGGCCGGACGCGCTGGTCGCCGTCGAGACGTACATGGGTTGCGGGACCGGGGTGTGCCTGGGCTGTGCGGTCCCCCTCAAGCGCGGCGGATACGACCGCGCCTGCAAGGAGGGTCCGGTCTATCGCGCCGCCGACATCGATTGGACGGCCCTACCCGCGCATCTGCCCTATGCGGTGACGGCATGACCGGGATGGCGGTCACGATCGGCGACCTCAAGCTGCGCGGGCCGGTGCTCGCGGCCTCAGGCACATTCGGCTACGGGACGGAGGTGCCGCTGCTCGAGCGCAGGGCGCTGGGGGCGATGGTCTCCAAAGGCATCTTCCTGCGCCCGCGGCGGGGGACCGCGCCACCGCGCATCGTCGAGACGCCCAGCGGGATGCTCAACGCCATCGGGCTGCAGGGTCCAGGCGCCGACGCCCTCATCCGCGACTATGCGCCTCTGTGGGCGGATTGGGATTTCCCCGTCCTGGTCAACATCAACGGCGAGTCGGCATCGGAATACGGCGAGCTGGCGGCCCGCCTGGACGGAGTTCCAGGCATCTCCGGCTTCGAGATCAACATCTCGTGCCCCAACGTAGAACAGGGCGGCCTTTACTTCGGCAACGATCCGCGCGCGGCCGCAGCCGTGACCGAGGCCGTGCGCAAGCGAACCACGCTGCCGGTGTGGGTGAAGCTCACGCCCATGGTCAGCGACATCGGAGTCATCGCCCGGGCGGTCGAATCAGCCGGCGCCGACGCCCTGTGCGCGATCAACACGCTGGTCGGCATGTCGATCGACCTGAACGCCGGCAGGCCGCGGTTGAGCTTTCGGACCGGGGGCCTGTCCGGGCCGGCGATCCGGCCGCTTGCCGTGTATCTGGCGCATCAGGCGGCGCGGGCGGTGAACATCCCGGTGATCGGGATCGGCGGCATCGCTCGCGCCGAGGACGCGCTCGAGTTCCTGGTCGCGGGCTGCGCCGCGGTGCAGGTCGGCACCGCCACGTTCGTGAACCCACGCGCCATCGCCGACGTGCACGACGGCATCGCCGCCTACCTGAAGGCGAAGGGGTTGGGTTCGCCGGCCGATCTTCCGCGTCACCTGCCGAAAGATTGACCGGCTCGATTCCAGGGTCCAACCCTCAGAATCCCTAGCGTGCTGGAGGTTGACGGCCTGGCCAAGCGATATGGCGAGGTGCTGGCGCTCAGGGACCTGACCGTTCGAGTCGAAGCCGGTCGCTGCCTCGTGCTCCTCGGTCGCAACGGCGCCGGCAAGACCACGGCGCTGCGCTGCATGGCGGGCGTTCTGGGGCCGTCGGCGGGTTCGGTCAAGGTCGATGGCATCGACGCGGCGGACGACCCCGCCGCCGTCAGGGCACGCGTGGGTCTGATGCCCGAGGTACCGGGTCTTTACGAGCGCATGTCCGCGCGCGCCTACCTCGACCATTTCGGAGCCATCTACGACCTGGAGCCGGCGCTACGCCGCCGGCGGATCGAGCATCTGCTCGAGCTCTTCGAGCTCGCCGACGCGGGTGATCGGTGGCTCGGCACGTATTCGAAAGGCATGCGGCAGAAGGTGGCGCTCATCCGGGCCACGCTCCACCGCCCGCGGCTGGTCCTCGCTGACGAGCCAACGTCCGCTCTCGACCCGGACAGCGCGCGCCGGGCGTGGATCTACCTCAAGGACCTGCAGAAGGAGGGCTGCGCGCTCGTCATCTGCACCCACAGCATGGAGGAGGCGGAAAACCTCGCCGGTCACATCGGGATCATGTCCGCCGGGCGGGCGCTGGCCGTCGGCGACATCTCAGAGCTCCGCCGGCGCTCCGGCCTCGAGCCGCGGCGTGAGATGCGCGAGCTGCCGAGCCTGCAGGACATCTACCTCGCGATTGTCGGGAACCACGATGAGCTGGCCGAGCCTCAATCGGCGTAAGGCCGGATTGGTCGCGAGTCGCGATCTTCGCGATGCGGTCAGCGAGCTCCGCTTGATCGTGGCGATGGTGGCGCTCACGCTTGCGATCCCGATCGGCGCGGGGGTGGGCATCCGGGGGCTCGCCTATTTCGGCGGCGGCACCGCGGTCGTCAACCGCCTGGCGCTCGTCGGCGCCTTCTTCGTCGTCTTCATTCCGGCCAGCTTCTCTTTGGTGCTGGCGCTGGAATCTTTCGTCGGCGAGCGGGAGCGCACCACGCTCGAAGTCCTGCTCTCGACGCCCCTGAAGGAGGCCGAGATCTACGCCGGCAAGGTCGCCGCGGTGCTCGCCGTTTCGCTGGCCCTCTGTTACGGCGGGCTGATCGTCTACTGCGCTGCGGTCTTTCCGGGTCTGGGCTATTTCCCGCTCGGCATCCTCGTGGCGCTCGCTCTTTCCACCATCTGCCAGGTGGCGGCGATGGTCGCCGGCGCTGTGATCATCAGCCTCAACGCCCGAACGATGCGCGCGGCCAACGTGATGGCGTCGTTCATCATCCTGCCGATGTCGGTCGTCCTCCAGGTCGAGGCGGCTCTCATCCTGCTGGGCAGGCCCGAGTTCCTGTGGGGCTTTGCCGCCCTGATGACCGCGATTGCGGTGCTCCTGCTCCGGATGGGCTTCAACGGCTTCTCGCGTGAGGCGCTGCTGGCCCGAGAAGTCGGGCTGCGCCGCCCGCTGCATCGCGCGGTCGCCAACCTGCGCTGGAGCTTCAGCGGCCGTCCCGGCATCGCGCGCCTCATCTGGCTGCGCCGCATTCCCATGCTGTTGGCCGCGCTCGGATTTCCCCTCGGCATGGGGGTCGGGTTCCTGGCTGGCTCGACCGGGGCCGTGCCGGCGGCGGCGGTCAGCCCTGTGCTATCGAGCCTGCTCAAGGCGGCCGGCGATGACGGCCAGGGCCAGCAGGTCCTCGCCATCTTCAGCCATAACCTCCTCGCCTTCGTGCTGGCTGCCTTCCTCGCCATCCTGACGGCGGGGGTGAGCGGGTTCTTGCTCAACTTCGCCCCCGGGTTCTTGCTCGGATTCGCGGCCGCGCTCTCTTCGTGGAGCCTCGCGCTGACCGGCGTGTTGCCCAACGGCGTGATCGAGATCCCCGTCGCCATCGTCGCCGGCGGCCTGGCGATCCAGATCGGCGCCGCGGCCATCCACATGGACCCACAGGGTGGTTGGAACGCGCGCGTCCTGGCCGCCGTGGCCGACTATGTCCGAGCGCTGCGGTGGCTCGTCCCTGCCCTGGCGCTGGCGGCCGCGATCGAGGTCTGGTTCGGCTGACGCCATCGAATCGACCTCAGTGAGGTGGTGACCCGAGCGGGCCGGCTTTGGGCTCATCTTGCCCTCGAGCCGTGGAATGAGGGGCGGGGTCCGGCCGGGCGCGAAGGCCGCGCGGGGCTGAACCGAAAACCTCCGGCCGGGCGAACCAGATTCCGCCCACGACGGCGCCGGCGATGACAGCGCCGATGGCCATCGCCCAGGGTGCGCCCAGCAACGTGGCCAGCGCCCCCGCCTGGGTGCTGCCGATGGGCCCAACACCGATGAGGGCCTGGGCGTAGAGCGCCATCACCCGCCCGCGCAGGTGGTCGGGGGTGATCGTCTGGATGCGGTTGTTGGCCGTCGCGACGAACGAGATCTGGCAGTAGCCGGCGACGAAGAGCGTGGCCATCGAGATGAGGAAGAACCGCGAGCTCGAGAACTCGAGCAATGCGGCCACCCAGATCGCGGCCATCCACAGCTGGCGCCGGGGAGCGGCACCGAGCGAGGGAGAGAAGGCGAGCGTCAAAGCCCCGGTCAACGCGCCCAATCCCATCGATCCCATCAGGAACCCGAATCCCTGGGCGCCGACGCCCAGGACCTGGTCCGCAAACAGGGGGATCAGCGTCAGGCGGTTCATGGCGAACAGTGAGAACACGGCGACGGCGAGCAGGAGCATGCCGACCACCGGTTCGCGACGTGTGTACGAGAACCCCTGCGCAAGCCGGGCGATCCAGGGTTCATGGCGTTCAGGCGCCAGCGCGGGGAGATTTCGCATGAGCAATAGCGCGGCGACCGCGGCCAGGTAGCTGACGGAGTTGGCCAGGAAGCAGAGCGGCACGCCCACCACCCCGATGATCATCCCGGCCACCGCGGGCCCGATCACCGCCGCGCCGTTGAAGACGGATGAGTTGAGCGCGATGGCGTTCATCAGGTCCTGCTTGCCCACCATCTCGATGACGAACGCCTGGCGCGAGGGCACGTCGAAAAGGTTGATGGTGCCGGTCGCGATTGCCGCGACGATGACCATCCAGTACTGCGCGTGGCCCGTGGCGCTGACCGCAAAGAGCGCGAACGAAGGCAGGGTGAACAGCGATTGCGTGACCAGCAGAACGTTTCGCTTGCGGTACCGATCCGCGACCACGCCGCCGAACTGGCCGCCGACCATCACCGGCATGAACTGCGCGGCGAGGACGAGCCCGACGAGCAGTCCGCTGTGGGTGAGCTGCAGCGCCAGCCAGGGCATGGCGACGCTCTGCATCCAGGTCCCGATCGTGGAGATGATCTGCCCGGTCAGGAACAGGCGGTAGTTCCGATGACGCAGCGCTCCGGGCATCCGGCCTGCCTTGGCCTCTCGCACCGGTGGGATCATGTCACCATGCCCAAGCTGCGCGAGACGGTGGACATCGAAGCCCCGGCGTCACGGGTCTGGGCGGTCGTGCAGGAAGACGTCAAGAACGCCCCGAAGTGGACCACCCATCTCAAGAAGGCCGAGCAGCTCGACCAGGAGCCGCCCGGGAAGGGCACCCGCTACCGGTATCACCTCGATCTTCCAGGCGGGATCAAGGAGACGCTCGAAGTTGAGCAGACCACCTACGTGAAACCGAAACGGTGCGCCGGCATATTCACGCGGGGACCGCTCAAGGGCACGTGGTCTTACACGTACACAGAGCGGAAGGGCACGACCCATGTGTTGTACGAGATGGACTACGAGCTCGGCGGCCTGCTGCGCTTGGCCGGCGGCTTGCTCGCCCGCCAGTACTCCGAGGGCATCCGGGACAACATGGCCTCGCTCAAGAAGTACGTGGAGTCGGGCAAGGGCCCACAGCCTCACCCAGGCCCTCCTTCCTCCAGGGAGAAGGGTTAGAGGTCAGGGGCGGCGGAAGGGCAGCAGCTCGAGCTGCTCGAATCGGTCCTGCACCGCCGTCCGCAGCTCATTCGACAGGCTTCGCAAGCGTTCCTGCGAGCCGCCGTCGTCGAGGCTGAGCATGCGCAGCTTCCGCAGCACCGTCTGCAGCGCGTAAAGCCCGGCGGGCTCGTTGCCCGTCATCCGCGCGGCGGCGTGGCGGAGCTCGCGCGACACGTCGTCGTGGCCGTGCGCGCGCAACCAGCTGGCCAGTCGCGCGGAGGCGACGAGCACCCGCTGCGTCTTGGGGTTGAGCCCGGGCGGGACGACCTCGCGCCGGTGGCCGGCCTGGAACACCGCCGGCACTCGCGCCGGACGGTGGATCGATCGCAGGCGCGGCATCATCCCCGTCAGGCTTGGGCCCATCATGACGAGGACGCCGGCCACCAACAGCAGACCGACCACCACCCCGACCAGGAGCTCCAGCATTCGCCCTAAGCGTACGCTTTGAAACCATCGCAGTCGTCATCAACGGGGGGTACGGAAACGAGCAAGTCAACGCCGATCGCAGTCATCACCGGAGCTTCTTCAGGCATCGGGGCCGCCACCGCCGGAGCCCTTGGCCGTCAGGGTTATCAGGTCGTGGTCGGGGCGCGCCGGCTGCAGCGCCTCAAGCGCGTCGCCGGTGAGGATGGCGTTGCGCTGGCGCTCGACGTCACCGACCTGGAGAGCGTCAATGCCTTCGTCCACGAGGTGACCACCAGGTTCGGCCGGATCGACGTCCTCGTCAACAACGCGGGCGGGGCGCTGGGGCTCACTCCCATCGCGGAGGCGGCGGATGAGGACTGGATGGGCATGTGGAAGGCCAACGTGATGGGACTCATGTGGATGACGCGCGCGTGCTTGCCCCTGCTGCGCAAGGCGAAGCACGGGCACATCGTCAACATCGGCTCGATCGCGGGCTTCGAGACCTACCGGGGTGGCGCCGGCTATACCGCCGCCAAGCACGCGGTGCGCGCGATCACACGCACGCTGCGACTCGAGCTCAACGGCGAGCCCATCCGCGTCACCGAGATCGCTCCCGGGCTGGTGGAGACGGAGTTCAGCGCCGTGCGGTTCCACGGCGACCACCAGGCGGCCAAGGCGGTGTATCAGGGGATGAAGCCGCTGGCCGCGAAGGACGTGGCGGACTGCGTCGTCTTCGCGGTCACGCGCCCCCCGCACGTGGACATTGACGAGATCGTGGTCAGGCCGGTCGCCCAGGCGACCGCGACGGTGGTGGCACGGCAACCGGCGAAGAGTTAGCGGAGAGCCACTTTCAGCCTCTCAGACCGCCCTCCCCGCCTGCGTTCATTCGTAGTAGTTGCCGCCGAACATGATCCAGCCCGGGTCGGGGCAGCCACCGGAGGTCTGCGCGTGCGTGCAGTGCACGCCGGCGCGTGGGCCTGGGTCGATGTACAGCCGGCCGTGAATCACCAGGCGGTCGCCCGCGTGGACCGGGACGTATGCCGCGAGGCTGGTGTTGTGGTCGATCTCCAGCAGCTCGCCCGTGGGCGCCTTGACCTCGAACCGCTCGTGCCCGCCGGATTCGACCGGGTTGTCCACCACGGTGGCGTCGAAGGTCACCTCGGCGCCGTTGGCGTCGTTGACCACGTCCTGATGAAGGCCCTGGTCGTCGGGGGCGTCGCGTCCGCCGCAGGCCATCAGCGCGAGCGCGACGGCGGCGGCGAAGGCGAGCCTCGTCACTGCGCCAGCGCTTCTTCCAGTGTCAGCCTACCTTCGTAGAGCGCCTTGCCGAGGATCACCGCCTGCGCCCCCGCGGCGGCGATGCGGCCGATGTCCTCCGCCGACGACACACCGCCCGAATACTGCACCGGAAGGCCGGTCATCGCGCGCACCCTGGCCAGGGTCTGGAGATCGGGGCCGCCAAGCGTCCCGTCGCGGTCGATGCAGGTCAGGATGACGCCTGCCAGGGGCAGGCGGTCCCAGCGCCCGAGCAGCGCTCCGATCAGGACCGGCTCGGTCTCCAGCCAGCCGCTCACCGCCGCCTTGTCGTCACGCACGTCAAGGGCCGCGAGCACCCGCCCGGGGTGCTTGCGCGCGCACCGTTCGAGGAGCCGCGGGTCGCGGACCGCGACCGTGCCCATCACCACCGCGTGCGCCCCGGCATCCACCCAGCCGTCGACCGCGCCGGCGCTGCGGACGCCGCCCGCAACTTCGACCGCCACGTCCTGGCGCCGCAGCATGGACTCGATCACCGCCCGGTTGTCTCCCGAACCACGAGCGGCGTCGAGATCGACGACGTGAATGCGCTGCGCGCCGGCTTCGGCGAAGCGGCCGGCCACGGCCACGGGGTCGTCCGAGTACACGGTCACGTCCTCGTAGTCGCCGCGCAGCAGGCGCACACAGCGTCCCCCCAGGAGGTCGATGGCGGGGATGACCACCACGGTGCTCATAGTGTGGCTACGGCAGGGCCCCTACCTGTAGTTCGTGAACTGCAGCGGGACGGGGATGTCCTCGGCATCGCGCAGCGACTTGATCACCAGCTGCAGGGCGTCCTTGTCCTTGCCCACGACGCGCAGCTGATCGCCCTGGATGCGCACCTGCACCTTGGGCGTCACGTTCTGGATTCGCTTGCGCAGGTCACGCGCGAGCTCGTCGGTGATGCCGGCGTTCAGCTGCACCTCGATCTGGCCGCGGCCCTTGCCCACGGTTTTGGGCTCGCCCGCCTGGAAAAGCTTGGGTGAGAGCTGCCTGCGCGCCGCCTTCTCACGCAACACCTGGAGCGCGGCCTTGGCGCGGTCCTCGCTGGCGGACTCGATGACGATCGTCTCGTCGCGCTGGTCGTAAGCCGTGGCCGTGTCCTTGAAGTCGTATCGAGTGCCCACCTCACGGCGAGCCTGGTCGAGGGCGTTGGTCAGCTCGGCCGGATCGAACTCGGAGACGACGTCGAAGGAGTACTCAGCCACTGGCGAAGTGGAAGATCGCATTCAGGCCGACCACCACAGCGGCGCCCGCCAGTGCGATGCCCACCGCCGAGGTCAGCGCCAGCAGGGCGCCGATGCCGGCCGTGGCCTCGTCCAGAGGCTCGGTCGGCGGCCCGCCGTAAGGATCCGCTCCGTAGTCGAGGTCGTACACGCCATCCTTCCGGGCTCGGTCGACCAGCCCCTCGAGCACCGGCTTGCCGCCGGGGGGAAGGTTCTTGGCGCTCAGGGCCTCGACCGCATCCTTGAGGTTGTCACGCGTCCGCCCCAGCTCGGCGACGACCATGTCGAGGGTCTGGGTGGCGGCGGGAGTCGGGTTTTCCCGGCGAAGGTCGGCGACGATCCCGTAGAGACTCACAGTCGCGATTCATAGCAGAACCCGGGGTTCCCGTGCAGATCACACCCGGCATGCCGGTGGGTCCGGGCCCCATGGAGCGCCCTACACTTACCGCGAGATGAGTGTGGAAACGAAAGCGAAGACCGCCTTGAAGAAGCCAGTGGTCCATCCCAACACCTGGGTCTTTCACGACGGTGAATTCGGCCGCTATCACGACGTCAAGCTCGGGCTGATGACCCATGCGCTTCACTACGGCACGGGGGTCTTCGAGGGCATCCGCGCCTACTGGAGCCCGCAGCAGGAACAGCTCCACCTGCTCCAGGCGCCCGCCCACTACGAACGGATGCGGCGCTCCGCCAGCATCATGCGCATGACGCTCCCGCACTCGACCGAGGAGCTCGTCAACTTCACCGTTGAGCTCCTCCGGCGCAACCAGTTCAAGTCCGACGTCTACGTGCGCCCTCTGCTCTTCGCGTCCAGCGAGGAGATCGGCGTCCGCCTGCACAACCTCGACCACAGCTTTGTCATCTACGCGGTTCCCTTCGGCAACTACGTGGAGGTCGAAGCGGGCATCCGGTGCATGGTGAGCTCGTGGCGCCGGGTCCCCGACCAGGCGCTGCCGGCGCGCGCCAAGATCACCGGTTCGTACGCGCAGTCGGCGCTGGCCAAGTCCGAAGCGGTCGAATCCGGCTTTGACGAGGCCATCGTCCTCGCCGTCGACGGTCACGTGTCTGAAGGCTCGGCTGAGAACCTCTTCATGGTCAAAGACGGCGTGTTCGTCACCCCGCCGGTCACCGACGACATCCTCGAGGGGGTGACGCGGGGGCTATTGATGCGACTCGTCAAGGACGAGCTGGGCATGCCGCTGGTGGAGCGCAGCATCGACCGCACCGAGCTCTACACGTGTGACGAGCTGCTGCTGTGCGGCACCGGCGCGCAGGTCTCGCCTGTGATCGAGGTCGACCGCCGCCGGGTCGGCACGGGCAAGGTGGGCGAGTTCACGCAGGAGCTGCAGAGCATCTACTTCGGCGCCGTGCGAGGCGAGTCGCAGAAGTACAAGGACTGGACGATCCCCGTCTATTAAGGGCTCGATGAGGCCGCGATGAAAGTGGTCGTGGCCCCGAACGCTTTCAAGGGGACGCTGACCGCGCCACAGGCCGCGGCCGCCATCGCGCGCGGCGTGCGCGAGGTCTTTCCCGACGCCGAGGTGGTCGAGGTCCCGGTCGCGGACGGCGGCGAGGGGACGGTGGAGGCGCTGGTCACCGCCCACCGCGGCGAATACCGCTCGGCGGAGGTCGAGGGACCCGATGGGGACCCGGTGAAGGCCGCGTACGGGCTGATCGACGGCGGGCGGACCGCGGTGGTCGAGCTGGCGGCGGCGAGCGGCCTGACCCTCATCCCGGCGTCGCGTCGCGATCCGCGCAAGGCGTCGACGTATGGGTTCGGTCAGCTCCTGGCGGCGGTGCGAGAGGCCGGGGTCGCCGCGGTGATTGCCGGTATCGGCGGTTCCGCGACCAACGACGGAGGCGCCGGCATGGCGCAGGCCCTTGGTTACCACCTGCTGGACGGCGCCGGTCGAGACCTGCCGCGAGGCGGCGCCGCCCTCGCTCGGCTGGACCGAATCGACTCGCACGGCCTGGATCGTCGTTGGTCTTCCGTGAAGGTGAAGGTCGCCTGTGACGTGACCAACCCCCTGACCGGGCGGCAGGGCGCCAGCGCCGTTTACGGACCCCAGAAGGGTGCCGACGAAACCGCCGTCGCGGAGCTCGACCAGGCATTGGCGAGGCTGGCGGCGGTCATCGAGCGCGATCTCGGCAAACGGGTCGCGGACGTGCCGGGCGCGGGCGCGGCCGGCGGCACGGGTGCCGGGTTGATCGCCTTCCTGGACGCGACCCTCGTGCCCGGGGCGCCGCTCGTGGTCGAGGCCAGCGGGTTCGACGAGAAACTGAAGGGGGCGCAGCTGGTGATCACCGGTGAAGGACGCGCCGACTCGCAGACGGCTTACGGCAAGGCTCCCGGCGAAGTGGCCAAGCGCGCTCGGGCGGCCGGCGTCCCGGTGCTCCTCCTGGCCGGGAGCAAGGGCCCGGGCTGGGAGGCGTTGAGCGGGTTGGGCGTCAACTCGGTCGTGACGCTGGAAGAGGAAGGTGACAATCTGCAGCAGGTCATGCGGGATGCGGGCCGGATGCTGACCCGGGCCGCCGTAGTAGCCTGCCGCAGGCACCAATGGGCGTAGACGAAGAGGAACCGTCCCCGAAAGCGGGCGTGGAGCCTTCCGACGTCGAACTCGTCCGGGCATACCGCGGCGGTGACGTCCACGCGTTCGAGGAGCTGCACCGGCGTTACGTCGCGTCGATCTACCGCCTGGTGCGCCGCAAGCTCGGCGATGCGCTCCTCGCCGAGGACATCGCGCAGGAGACCTTCATGAAGGCCTTGAAGATGATGGACCGGGTCGACGAATCGTTCAACTTCGGCGGCTGGGTGCACACGGTGGCCCGAAACCTCTGCTTCGACGAGCTCAGGCGCCGGCAGCGCGACCTCAGGGCCGACGGCGTGGAGGAGGAGGAAGGCGAGCTGCTTGCCAACCTGCCGTCGACCTCCAAGAGCTTCGACCCGGTCGTGGTCCAGGAGTCGAACGAGATGCGCCGGCAGGTGTGGGCGGTCGCGCAGCGATTGCCGGAGAAATACCGGTTGGTGCTCACGCTTCGCGAGCTGCAGGACCTCAGCTACCGTCAGATCGCCCGCACCCTCAAGATGTCCGAAAGCGCGGTCGAAACGCTCCTCTACCGAGCGCGCCTGCGCTTCAAAGAGGAGTACATCGCCGCCGAGGGGGAGGGCGAGCTCAGCCATCACGAAGCGGTCCCACTCCTGGCTCCTTACCTGGCCGGCAAGCTCCGCCGTCCCCAGGCCGAGGCCGTCCGCAAGCACATTGCCGTGTGCATGAAGTGCGCTCGGCGGATCGGGCGACGCCGCGTACGCAGGAGTATCGACAAATGAGGGTTAGTAGAGTAGGGATTTGAAATGGCGAAGGTAGTCGTGCGTTTCTTCGACGACGAGACCCTCGAAGGGGTCGCGCGCGACCTCGACTTCGACGAACCGGACTTCCTCGTCGAGGTCGACGACGCCGGGGGCCTGGAGAACAACGAGACGGCGTGGATCCCTCTGACCGCGGTGAAATGGGTCGAGCTCCCACGCGACAAGGACCTGGCTTCTGAGACCCCGACGCGCAAGGTCGCGATCCGGTTCCTCGACGGCGAGGTCTTGCGCGGCCACCTGGACGGGACGCTTGAGCGACATCGCTACGGGGTCGTCCTTCACCTTCACGCGGAGCAGAGCGACAGCCCGATTCGAAAGCTCGGCATCCCGTTCTCGGCCGTCAAGGCCCTGTTCTTCATCCGCGAGTTCGACGCCCGCGGCGAGGAGGCCGGCACCGCCTCGGACGCCTACCTCGCCCGCCGGACCATGGCGCCGCTCCTGGACGTCCTGGAGGAGATGGACATGCTGACCAGGCTCCACCGGGATGGACTGCTCTCCGACCACGAATACGCCTCCAAGCGCACCCTGGTGCTCGAGCGGCTGTAGAAGCGACGGTGGCTGGTGAGTTCCGCCACTGTCCCCCCGGCCCTCTCCCTCAAGGGAGAGGGAGAGGCGCGGCGTAGAATTCCGATCGTGGCTCAGCGCAACGGATCGACGAATGGGCACGGCGCCGTGAAGGCATCCTTCAAGGTCAAGGCCGGGCTCGCCCAGATGCTCAAAGGCGGCGTGATCATGGACGTCGTCACGCCGGAGCACGCGAAGATCGCCCAGGAGGCGGGAGCCTGCGCCGTGATGGCGCTGGAGCGCGTGCCCGCCGACATCCGCAAGGAGGGCGGCGTCGCGCGGATGTCCGACCCCGAGCTGATCAGGTCGATCATGGCCGCCGTCACCATCCCGGTCATGGCCAAGTGCCGCATCGGCCACTTCGTCGAAGCTCAGATTCTGCAAGCGCTGGGGATCGATTACATCGACGAGTCCGAGGTGCTCACGCCGGCCGACGAGGAGAACCACATCGACAAGCACCCGTTCAAGATCCCCTTCGTCTGCGGCTGCCGCGACCTCGGAGAGGCGACGCGACGGATTGCCGAGGGCGCGGCGATGATCCGGACCAAGGGCGAGGCGGGCACCGGCAACGTGGTGGAGGCGGTCCGCCATGCGCGGGCGGTGAACGCCGGCATCCGCAAGCTCCAGGGAATGAACCAGGCCGAGCTCGTCCACGAAGCGAAGCAGATCGGCGCTCCCGTGGAGGTCCTGGCCGAGTGCCAGCGGTTGCGGCGCCTGCCGGTGGTCAACTTCGCCGCCGGTGGGATCGCCACCCCGGCTGACGCCGCGCTGATGATGCAGCTGGGTGTCGACGGCGTCTTCGTCGGGTCCGGCATCTTCAAGTCAGAGGACCCCTTGAAGCGTGCCAAGGCGATCGTGGCGGCGACCACATACCACGACAAGCCGGAGGTCCTGGCCGAGGTCTCCGCGGGTTTGGGGAAGGCGATGCACGGCCTCGAGATTCCAGCCATCCCCAAGGAAGAGCTGCTCGCTGCCAGAGGCTGGTAGGCCCGCTCCCGAGGAGACGGTTAGCCAGGCGCGCGCAGGGCGCACCTCAAATTCAAGAGCGCGCGCGGTGCGCTCCTCCAATCCCTGTCCCGTCATCGGGGTCCTGGCGATGCAGGGTGCCTTTGCTGAGCACATGCGCGCGCTCGAGCGATGCGGGGCGAAGGCCCGCCTCGTGCGCTCGGCTGAAGACCTGGAGGGCCTGGACGGGATTGTGCTCCCGGGCGGTGAGAGCACGACCATGACCATGCTCATGGAGCGGATGGGCCTCCTGGCGCCGCTGCGGGCCGCCATCGCCGGCGGCCTGGCGACTCTGGCCACATGCGCGGGGATGATCGTGCTGGCGCGCGAGGTCTCGGACGGCATGGCCGGCCAAAAGAGCCTGGGGCTTCTGGACATCGGCGTCCGGCGCAACGGTTATGGGCGCCAGGTGGAAAGCTTCGAAGCCGCGCTCGATGTCGCGGGCCTGGGCACCAAGGCGTTCCCGGGCGTCTTCATCCGCGCGCCGCTCGTCGAGTCGACGGGCAGGGCGGAGGTGATGGCCACGCACGGCGGACACCCGGTCGCCGTCCGGCAGGGTCGCATCGTCGCCCTGTGCTTCCATCCCGAGCTCACCGGCGACCTCCGCCTGCACCGCGAGTTCGTGCGCCTGGCTTCATCGCCCACGTGAAGCTGCGCGCCGCTGGTCTGCTGGACCTCGCCCGCATCGAGGAGATGCACCGCTCCGCGGACATCCGCCTGAGCGCGGCGGCTCCGCCGGCCGCGAGGCTCTGGTCGCTGCTGAGTGCGACCCTTTCCGCCCTCCTACCCCTGTCGCAGGAGACTCTCATGTACGTCGCTGAGGAGAACGGGAAGGTTGTCGGGTTCATCCAGGCGTCCGGCCAGCCACTCGGCCTCGATCTGCGCCGGGCGAGGGTGCTGCAGGTTCTGAACCTGCAGGTGGCGGAGGGCTCCGATGCCGATCTCGTGGCGGCGGCGCTGGTCGAGCACCTGTGCAACCTGGCGTTGGCACGCGGCGCATTGCGGCTCTTCGTCCGGCTGCCAGAGCGCGATCCGCTGCTGCCCGCATTCCGCTTGCGTGGCTTCCGCCAGTACGCGACCGAGGTCGTCGTGTATGCGGACAAGCCAAAGTTGGGGTCCGAGCAGTTTCCAGACGGCATCCGGCCCATGCGCCGCGGGGACAACCGGATGCTCTACCAGCTGTACCGCAAAGTGACGCCGCAGGGGGTTTCGCAGCTGGAAGCGCCCACGTACGGCGAATGGAGGGCGCTGCACGGTGGCGAGTGGACGGGCCGGCTGGCGGCTCGAGGCTCGGACACGCAGGAACACGTCGTCGACCGCGGCGAGCTGGTGGGCTGGGTCAAGCTGGAGCGCGGCTCGGGAGCCCGGCCCGACACCCTGAACTTTCTGGCGCTGCCCGAAGGTCCACTCCCGGGTGAGCTGGCGGACTTCGGTCTGTCGTTGCTGCGTGAGTCCGTGGCCCCGGCCTGGTCGAGTCTCCGCCACTATGATGCGCACATGATCGACGCCCTGCGCGGGCGTGGGTTCAGCGTCCTCTTGACGCAGCTGCTCCTGGTCAGGGAGCTGGCTTTGCGGGTGCCGGTGCGCGAGAAAGGGCTGGTGCCCTCATTCGGGTGAGCCGCCCGACCCCGCCCAAGCCTCCAGCCGGGTCTGTGGCAAGCCCCAAATCGGCGCGCGCCACCAACTGGGACGAGGAGATCGAGCTGCTCGCTCGCGCGCTGCCCACCGACCTGGCGCGTGCCTTGCACGAACGCACCGATCCGAGCGAGTTGCTGGAGATCGTGCTCGACTTAGGGCGAGAGCCTGAAGCGCGCGTGCCGGGACGCGAGGTGCTGCTGGCGGACCATCCCGTGTCGGCCCCCGACCTCGAGCACGTCGCCAACAACGTCGGGCAGTTCGGTGACGACAACCGCGCCGGCATCGAGCGCACGCTGCACCGCGTCTCCGCCATCCGCAACCGGTCGGGTCGAATCACAGGACTGACGATGCGTGTGGGACGCGCCGTCACCGGGACGGGCGAGATCATCCGCGACATCGTCGTCAGCGGGCAGAGCATCCTGCTGCTCGGCCGCCCGGGCATCGGCAAGACGACGATGCTGCGCGAGTGCGCCCGGCTGCTCGCCGACGAGCTGCGCAAGCGGGTCGTGATCGTCGACACGTCCAACGAGATCGGCGGCGATGGCGACATCCCGCACCCGGGCATCGGCCGCGCGAGGCGCATGCAGGTGAGCACGCCGCTGCTCCAGCACGCGGTGATGATCGAGGCGGTGGAAAACCACATGCCCGAGGTGATCGTCATCGACGAGATCGGCACCGAGCTCGAAGCGGCGGCCGCGCGCACGATCGCCGAACGGGGAGTGCAGCTCATCGCGACCGCGCACGGTCAGACGCTGGAGAACCTGCTGGTCAACCCGACGCTCAACGACCTGCTCGGCGGCATCCAGAGCGTCACGCTCTCCGATGAGGAGGCGCGCCGCCGAGGCACGCAGAAGTCGGTTCTGGAGCGCAAGGCGCCGCCAACCTTCGACGTGCTCGTGGAGATCCAGGATCGCGACCGGGTCGCGATTCACATGCCGCTTGCGGATGTCGTCGACACCGCTCTTCGCGGCCCGCTGCTCACGCCCAAGATCCGGATGCGTACACGCGACGGCAGGGTCATCTCCAACGTCGACGCGCCGGTCGTCCAGACTTCCGAGCCGCCACCGGCGTCCGCGGCCACGAGCAAGCCGCTGGGCATCTTTCCGTACGGCGTGAGCCGGCACCACGTCGAGCAGTCCATTCGCGAGCTTGAGCTGCCGGTGCGGGTGCTGGGCAACCTGGACGGGGCGGGCGCCGTCCTGACGCTGAAGAACCATTACCGGCGCCGTCCTGACAGTCTCCGCCAGGCGGAGAGCCGCGGCCTCCCCATCCACATCCTCAAGAGCAACTCGGTGACCCAGGTTCGTGATGCGCTCTCTCGCATCTACGGCGTCGACCGGCACGACGAGGCGACGACCAGGGCGCTGGCCGAGGCGGCGGCCGCCATCAAGACGGTGAAGACCACTCTGCGAGCGGTCGAGATCTCGCCCCAGAACGCCTACCTGCGAAGGCTGCAGCACCAGCTGGTCGCCGAGAACGAGCTGTCGGCCCGCAGCACGGGCAAGGAACCTCAGCGCCGGCTTCGCATCACCCCGTCGCCCGAAGAACCCGCATAGTGTCACGTCACTGATGGGGAGCGGCCTGTTCATCACGTTCGAGGGCACGGAGGGCTCGGGCAAGACCACTCAGGTCGAGATGCTCGGGGAGTGGCTTGCGTCCCGTGAGCCGGTGGTGGTCCGCGAACCCGGCGGCACCGAGCTTGGCGAGCGGATCCGCGAGGTCGTGCTGTTCGCCGGGCTCGACATCGACGGCGAGGCCGAGATGTATCTCTTCATGGCCGCACGCCGCCAGCTCATCGGCGAGGTGATCCAGCCGGCGCTCGCGAGCGGGCGCGTCGTGATTGCCGACCGTTACCACGATTCCACCCTCGCCTACCAGGGTGGCGGTCGCGGCGTGCCTGCCGCCTGGCCGCCGACCTTTCCCCGCCCCGACGTGACCTTCCTGCTCCATGGGCCGGTCGAGGATGGGCTCGAACGCCACGTGCTGGCGGGCAAGAGCGCCGATCGGATGGAGGGCGAATCGATCGAGTTCCACCGCCGCGTCGCCGCCGAGTACGAGCGGCTGGCCGCCGCCGAGCCGGCCCGCATCGTGCGCCTGGATGCAAGCGGGTCGCGCGAGCAGATCCACCTTGCGGTCCGGGACCGGTTGACGTCCCTGCTCGAGGCGGCGGATTGAAACTCGTGATCGCGGTGGTGCAGGGCGAGGACGCTCAGCGCACGGCGGGCGCACTGACCGAGGCGGGGATCAGCTCGACGCGCTTGGCCTCGAGCGGGGGCTTTCTCCAGCAGGGCAATGTGACCTTGCTGATCGGCGTCGAGGACGCGCAGGTGCAGGTGGCGCTCAAGATCATCCGCCAGAACTGTCACGAGCGCAGCCGCTACCTGACGCCGGTAGCGCCGCTGGCGGAGCCGGGAGAGTTCTTCATGGCCTATCCGGTGGAGGTCCAGGTCGGCGGCGCGACGGTCTTCGTGGTTCCCGTGGATTCGTTCGAGAAGATCTGACCGAGTCGATTTGGCGTGAGGCCGGTGCCTGGGCTAGAGGTCGAGCGCCTGGGCGACCAGCTCGCGGTGGTAGGTGGCGTCGCCGAGCGTGACCTCCGACGCCTTGGCCCGCTTGAAGTACAGGTGCAGGTCGTGCTCCCACGTGAAGCCGATGCCGCCGTGCACCTGGATCCCGTCGCCCGCCACCTTGCGGTAGGCGTCGGAGACGTACGCCTTCGCCATTGAGGACGCCAACGAGCGGTCGGGCGCGTCCGCGTCCACCGTCCAGGCGGCGTAGTAGGTCGCGGACCGTCCACTCTCCGACAGCACCAGCATGTCGGCGAGCCGGTGCGAGACCGCCTGGTAGATGCCAATCGGTTTGCCGAACTGGTGTCGCGTCCTGGCGTACTCGGTCGACATTTCCAGAACTTTCTGCGTGCCGCCCACCATCTCCGCGCACAGCGCCGCGGTCGCCCATTCCAGCGCGCGCTTCAAAGACGGCCAGGCCCGGTCCGGTGCCCCCATCAAGGCATCCGCATCGAGTTCGACTCCGTCGAACCGGACCTCGTGCCAGCGCCTGGTCATGTCCAGGGTCTCGAGCCGGGTTACGGTCATACCCTTCGGCTTGCCCTTGACGAGGAACAGGGAGATCCCGTCCTCGCCATCGCCCCGCGTCCGGGCCGCCACCACCGTGTAGTCGGCGCCCTCGGCATCGGGGACGAAGGCCTTCACCCCGTCGAGCCGCCATGAGCCCGCGACCGGCCTGGCGGCAAGCGTCACCCCGTTCGCGTCCCACCTGCCGGATGGCTCCGTGAACGCCACCGTGGCGCGGGCGGCGCCCTGCGCGATGGCGCCGAGCGCCTCTTCCTTCTGCGGCTCGGTGCCGGCCTCGATGAGAACCGGAGCGGCAAGGCCCATGGTGGCGAAGAACGGCCCCGGGAGCAGCGCGCGCCCAGCCTCCTCGAGGACCACGATGAGGTCCAGGAAGCTGCCCACCCCGCCGTACTTCTCGGGGATGCCGAGGGCTGTCCAGCCGAGGGCCGCGACCTTCTTCCACAGGGCCGTGTCGTGCGCGTCAGGGCCGGCCATCAGCCTCCGAACGACCTTGGGGGTGCATTCCCTGGCGAGGAAGTCTCGAGCGGAACGGCGGAGCATCTCCTGCTCCTGCGAGAAGGCGAAGTCCATTACATCGCCGGCGGGTCGGAGTCTGGTCCCGGCGCCCGGTCAGGGGCCGGCAATGCCAGGGCCGCTTCGGACGCCGGCTCGGCCGTGGCCGGCGGCGGTGCGATGCGGCGGGCAGGCGGCGGCGAAGAGTCTTTCGGCCGGTGGCGGAACCACGTGACCAGGCCGAAAAAACCGGTGATGACGGAGACGACGCCCATGCTGACCGCGAACTGGAGCCCGGTGGTTTCCGCGCCCGTCATGGGGCGCTCGTAACCGAGCACGCACTGCGCGGGCGCGGGGGGGCAGGTCCCGATCACGGCGAGCCGGAGCGGCACGGCGATCATCGAAAGAATGCCGTATACGATCGCCAGGCCCGCGATGAAGTACAGAGCGGCCGTGATCGGACGGCCCTGCCGATACAGCGACGCGCACGCCCCGAGCGCCAACGCCGCGATCGCGAAGGGAAGAATCACGCCGCCGATGCGACTCGACGTCCCGCCAGCAAGCAGGGGCACGATTCCGCCGAGCACCGCCAGGCCGCCGGCGATCCAGAAAGACCAGACCACTCGCCGGTCCTGGTCGGAAGCTGGACTCACGTGCGGAATCATGTCGCGCGCGCCGCCGGCGCACAAGGGCGTTCGGAAGGAGATCGATGAACCATCACCGAACTCTATTTGCGGTCGCCGGCGCCTTGATCGCCGGGTCCCGCTATTGGAGATGCGCCCATCAGGGTCGCGTTCAGCGCGTTCTGCCGTTCGCGGTGATACGGGTCCGGCCGGCCGAAGAGTCCCTGCGCCGTCATCAGCCGGATGCGCAGAAGCACGAACAGCGCCTTCACGCCATCGCGCCACGTCAATTTCTTGCCCTGCTCCCGGTTGCGCGCTGAGTACTCGATCGGGAGCTCGTAAATCCGATAACCAAGACGGAGGATGCGAGCGGTGATCTCCGGCTCGACGTCGAAGCGGTCGCCGCGCAGTCCCAGACGCCGCATCAGGGACGTCCGCATGACCTTGAACCCGGTCTCCATGTCCTGGATGTAGCAGTTGAAGAGGATGTTGGTGGCCGTGGTCACCAGGCGGTTGCCGACGACAAACCAGTACGAGTACGCGCTGTGGCCGGCGAAACCGCGCGTGCCGAACACGACGTCGGCGCGGCCGCGCAGGATGGGCGCGATCAGCTTCTCGTAGTCCGCCGGGTCGTACTCGAGGTCGGCGTCCTGGATGACGACCAGCGGAGCCGTGATCGCTTCCAGCCCGGTGCGTATCGCCGCTCCCTTGCCGCGATTGGTCTCGTGGTGCCTGACGATGACGCGCGGGTCCGTGGTGCAGCGGCGCGCGGCTGCCAGCGTGCCGTCGGTCGAGCCGTCATCCACCACCACGACCTGTTGGACCGCCGGCTCGTGCAACACCCTCCGGACTATCTGCTCGAGGGATCGCTCCTCGTTGAAGGCCGGAACGATGACGCCGAGAACTCGCTCCCGTCGCGCCATGTTCCGCCCAGTTTAGACCGCCGCCTCCGCGTCGTCTTCGCTTTTGGCCCGCGCCTTGCCGGCGGTCACGTGGGCCGTCTGTCGCAGCGGCAGCTCTCTGATGAACAGCGTGGCGACGAAGGCCGCGGCAATGATCGGCAGGCCGGCCGCGAACACCGGGTGCAGCGCGTCGGCCAGCCCGTGGCGGATGCCGGCGGCGATCACGGGAGGCAGGTGTGCCAGCTGCGCGGGATCGAACAGGGCGCCGGCGCCGGACGAGGCGCCGGACGACTGGAGTTTCTCCAATGCCGAGGCCGGGAGGTAGCGGGCGAGCGAGGAGGCCATTCCCGAAGTGAGAATCGTGCCCAGGATCGCCAGTCCCACGGCAGCGCCGATGGACCGTGACAGCTGCGTGGCCGAGGTCGCCACGGCCATGTCGGTGCGGCTGACCGAGTTCTGCACCACGAGCGTGTAGGTCTGCATCGTGACGCCGAGGCCGAGCCCGATGAGGATCATGGCCTCGATCGCGGTCTGGTTGGTGGTGTTGATGTCGAAGGTCGTCAGCATGTAGAAACCAGCGCCCATCACGGCCAGGCCGCCGAGCACCAGGACTTTGTAGCGACCCGTGTGTGAGATCAGCTGGCCGCTGCCAACGCTGGTCACGATCATCGCCACGAGCATCGGCACGAGGATGGCGCCGGAGTTGGTGACGCTGTTCCCGATCACGCCCTGGACGAAGACGGGCAGGAAGTAGATGGCGCCGAACATCGACATGGCGACGCCCATGCCGGCGATGTTCGAAAAGGTGAAGATGCTGCTCTTCCAGAGATGAAGGGGCAGCACCGGTTCGGGCGCCCGTGTCTCGATCCAGGCAAACGCCACGAACGAGATCGCGGCCGTCGAGTACAGCCCGACGATCGGCCAGGAGTTCCATGCGTACTGGCCGCCTCCCCAGACGGTCGCCAGCAGCGCGCAGGTGATCCCCAGCGACAGGGTGATGCTGCCCCAGACGTCGATCGCGTGCTTGCGCCGCTCGTTCGGCACGTGCATGTACAGGGCGACCACGAGCAGCGTCAGAGCGGCGAACGGCACGTTGACGAAGAAGAGCCAGCGCCACGTGAAATGGTCGGTGATGAATCCACCGGCCGCAGGCCCGACGATGGAGGCCAGTCCGAAGGAGGCGCCCATCATGCCCTGGTATTTGCCCCGCGCGCGCGGCGAGATGATGTCGCCGATGATGGCCTGCGAGAGCGGCATGATGAACCCCATGCCGGCGCCCTGCACGAAGCGGGCGAACACCAGGAACCAGAAGTTCGGAGCGATGCCGCAGAGCACCGAGCCGAGGGTGAAGACGACGATCCCCGTCATGTAGAGCGGCCGGCGACCGTAGATGTCCGACAACTTGCCGGCGACCGGGACGACGATCGTCGAGGCGAGCATCGCGGAGATCGGTATCCAGCTGTAGTCGGCGATGCCGCCCAGCTCGGCGACGATGGTGGGCAGAGCCGGCGCGACCAGCGTCAGGTTGAGGGAGGCGATCAGGGACCCGAGCATCAGGCCGGCGAAGACCGCCAGCACGCCGCGGTCGATGCCCCCTTGGGCCGGGGCCGCGGCCATGTCGTGGGTGGCGAGCGCGCTCATGGGGCGGTGTTCTCCAAGGCTTGGCCGTGGCGCGCGGCCACGTCGGCGAGAGCGCGCCATCCGCGCCCGAGGGCCGCGAGATCTTCGGCGGGAAGCTCGGCCATCCACCGGCGCAGAAGGGAATGGCTGCCTTCGCGAAGGTCGGTCACCAGCTGGACGCCCGCTCGCGTGAGGCTGAGCAGGACGCGCCGCCGATCCGCGGTGTCTTCGTGGCGCTCGACGAATCCGGCGCGAACCAGCCGGTCCGCCAGCAGGCTCGTGGCGGGGAGGCCGACGCCGAACAGCTCCGCGAGGCGCCCCACCGAGGCCACCTCCTCGTCGCGCAGCACGTACAGCGCTCGCAGCTGCTGCATGGAGATGTCCAGGTCACGCCAGCGGCTCGCGGTGGAGGTCAGCAGCGCTCGGTGCACACGCCTGTAGCCGGCCAGCGCCTCATCCACCGAACCCCGCCCCATAGTTTTACCCTACCAAACTATTCAGCAAAGCGAAAGCTTTGGGCGCGGTCCTTGGGCTAGCGGCTTCGCGGCAGGCCCAGCACCCTCTCGGCAAGAATGTTGCGTAGCACCTCAGAGGTGCCGGCCTCGATGGTGTTCGCCCGCGAGCGCAGGAACTGGTACTTCCAGCCTTCGCCGTCGCCCACCTGGCCGGCCGGGCCGGCGAGGTCCACCGCCGTCTCCGCCATCCGCTGGTTGAGCTCCGACCACATGAGCTTGAGGATGGAACCCTCTGGTCCGGGGATGCCGTCGCGCTTCATGGCGGTGACGGCGCGGTAGCCGTTGAGCTGCAGCGCCCGCGCCTCGATCGTGTACTGCGCGATCTTCTGCCGCACGAGAGGATCCGATCCGCGTCCCAGCCTGCGAGCGTGTTGAGCCAGCTCGGCCGCGGTGATCTGGGCGCGCGTGCTCAGCGCCATGCCCAGCGTTCCGCGCTCGTGCAGCAACGTGGTCATGGCCACCGCCCAGCCGTTGCCCGCCTCGCCCAGGACCTGCGACTTCGGCACCTGGACGTCTTTGAAGAAGATCTCGTTGAACTCCGCGTCGCCCGTGATCTGGACCAGCGGCCGCACCTCGACCCCCGGGCTTTCCATGTCGACCAGCAGATAGGTGAGCCCGTCGCGGGGGTTCGCCCCGGTGCGCTCGCGGGCGACCAACATGCACCACCTGGCGACCTGGGCGAGCGTGGTCCACACCTTTTGTCCGTTGACCAGGTAGTGGTCGCCCCTGTCTTCAGCCCGCGTCTGGAGGCCGGAGAGGTCGCTCCCCGCGTTGGGTTCGCTGAAGCCCTGGCACCAGATCTCCTCGGCTGACAGCAGCGGCGGCAGGTAACGTCGCTTCTGCTCTTCGGTGCCGTGGGCGATGACCACCGGACCGCCCATGCCGAGGCCGATGACGTTGATCGGCTCCGGCGCCCGGGCCAGGATCATCTCGTCGCTGAAGATCAGCTGCTCCATGAAGCCGGCGCCGCGGCCGCCGTATTCCCGGGGCCAGGTGATGCCGACATAGCCCGCGTCATGGAGCCGCTTTTGCCAGGCGCGCCGGCCGTCGATGAGGGCCTTCAGGTCGGTCTCGCCCGGGTCCTCCCGGCGAGGGGCGTTGGCCCTCAGCCACGCGCGGACCTCGTCCCGAAACGCCCTTTCGGACTCGCTCAGGTCGAAGTCCACGGCTCTACCTTAGCGAGTGCGCCAGGCGTTCAGGCAACCGCCGGAATCACTTCCTCAGCGAGCAGCTGCAGGGCGTCTTGGTCGTCGAGGAGGAAGTGCTGCAGCATGAAGAGGTCGACGCCGAGCGCGGCATGGCCCCGCATCTGGTCCACGATCTGCTCCGGCGTGCCGACAAGCCACCGGCCTTTCCGGTCTGCGATCACTTCTTCAGGAGTCATGCCCCGCAAAGCGCGGACGATTTCGCTGACCCGGGCCGCCCGCTCGCGAAGGTCTGACCGATCGCGCCCGATGAGGTAGCTCGTCAGCACCGAGTGGCGGATCGACGCCGGGTCGCGGCCGATCTCGCGGCAGCACGCGTCGAGCACCTGACGCCTCTGCCGGTACAGGTCCGCGTCAAGTCGCGACAGGTTCCACTCCGATGCCTCGCGCGCCACGATCGGAAGTGTTCGCTTCTCGCCCTTGCCGCCGATCAGGAGCGGGATCGGGTTCCGGATCGGCTTGGGGTTGGATTTGAGCCACGTGGCACGCAGCGTCCGCACGCCCTCCTCGAGCAGGTCGAATCGCTGCTTGAGGGTGAAGAACGGGATGCCGAACTCCGCGTGCTCATGCTCGTTCCACCCGGCGCCGACACCGAGGATGAGCCGGCCGCCCGAGAGCCCGTCCACCGACGCGGCCATGCGTGCCAGCAATGATGCGGGGCGAAACGTCATCGGACTCACCATCGGCCCGAACTCGATCCTGCTCGTCCATTGCGCCGCGAGCGCGAGCGAGACCCAGCATTCGATGCAGTCCCGTTCGGGAGCTCCCATCAACGAGACGAGATGGTCGCTGCGACGCAGCGAGTCGAAGCCGAGCGTGTCGGCGTCGAAGCAGATGCGGCGCCAGCGATCCCAGGTGAGTCCTTCCTGGCCCTCGATCATGATCCCGACCTTCGCCATCAGTGCAGAGCCATCGTAAGTTCGTCGAGCGATCGCCAGTTGAGGATGCGTGCTTGCGGGATGCCCGCCCGCCGCGCTATCCACGCCGCCATCGGCACGTAGGCCAGCTCGGCGGGAGCGTGGGCGTCAGCGTCGAGCGCGAAGTCGCAGCCGCTTTCGAGTGCCAGCCGCGCCATCTCCGGCGAGAGGTCCATGCGAGCCGGGTCGCAGTCGATCTCGAGCGCCACGTTATGCCGCGCCGCCGCCTTGAAGACCGCCTCGAAGTCGTAGGTCGCGCCTTCTCTCGCTCCGGGACGCCGGCCCGTCGGGTGACCGATGACGTCGACGTGCGGGTTGGAGACCGCGCGCAGCATCCGTTCCGTCATCGCCGCCGGTTCCTGTCGCAGCTTGACGTGAGGCGAGGCGATCACGACGTCAAGCAGTTCCAGCACGGTGTCGGGGAGGTCGAGCGCACCGTCCTCCAGGATGTCGACCTCGATTCCCTGCAGCAGCGTCAGCCCATCGAGCTGAGCCTGAACGTCCGCCATCTCGCGTGATTGCGCCAGCAGGCGTTCGGCGTCAAGCCCGTGCACGACCTTGATGCGCGGCGAATGGTCGGTGATCCCCAGGTACCGGTAGCCGAGGGCTTCGGCGCCGCGCGCGAGGTCGAGCATGGTCGCCCGCCCGTCGCTCCAATCCGTGTGCGAGTGCAGGTCGCCCTGGTAGGCGGCCAGCTCGATGGTGGACTCATCGGGCCGCGCCGGCTGCCGGTTCTCGGTGCGCAACCGCTCCAGGTACCGGCTGCCGCCGGTCTCGACGAGGTCGGCCAGGACCTTGGCGATGCCGGCGCCGACGCCCTCGATCGACGTGAGGCGGGCGGCGCGATGCAGGGCCGTGAGGTCTGGCCGCTGAACGGCGAGCGCCCAGGCGGCGGCCGAGAACGCCTTGGCGCGGAAAACCTCCTTCGGGTCTTGCCGCAGCAGGTATCCGATCTCCGACAGGGCCTGCGCGGCTGCGATCGCGTCGATATCGCCCTCCCCGCCGCGGGGAGAGCCCAGGTGGGGGGGCGCAATCATCCTTGTACCCGCACATTGTGTGAGGATCTGCGCATGGCTAAGCCGAAGCAGGTCCATGGCGATCCGATCCCCAACCTGGTCGAATCGCTTCTCGCCGAGCTGGGCGAGGACACCGCCCGTGAGGGGCTCAGGGCCACGCCGCGTCGCGTCTCTCGAGCCTTGCGCGAGCTCACCGACGGTTACGGGATGCGTCCCGAGGACGTCATCGCGGATGCCGTTTTCGACCAGGACTACGACGAGATGGTGCTGGTCAAGGACATTCCCTTCTACAGCCTGTGCGAGCACCACATGCTGCCGTTCTTCGGCAGCTGCCACGTCGGCTACCTGCCGAAGGGCAAAGTCGTCGGCCTGAGCAAGATCCCACGCCTGGTCAGCGTCTACGCCCACCGCCTGCAGGTCCAGGAGCGGATGACGAAGGAGATCGCCGAGGCGCTGAACGGCGCCCTGGCGCCCAAGGGTGTCGGCGTGGTGGTGGAGGCGCGGCACCTGTGCATGGAGATGCGAGGCGTGCAGAAGCCGGGCGGCCAGATGATCACGTCGTGCATGCTCGGTGCCTTCCGCAAGGATCCGCGCACCCGCGCCGAGTTCCTGGACCTGGTCCGCCAGCCCTAGTTCCAGGTCCGCCGGCGCAGCCACACATAAGCAAGCCTTTATGCATTAAACTGCGTATAAAGCAAGCTTTATGTTTCTACCGAGCCAGCGGCACGAGCTCCCCGATCACTTCCTGGCCTTGGCCAACCCCACCCGTCTGCGCATTCTTGAGCGGCTGGGTAAGGTCGGAGAGGAGAACGTCAACGACCTGGCCGCCCACCTCCGCATGAGCCAGCCGCGCATCTCGTGGCATTTGCGGATGCTCCGGGTCGGCGGGGTGATCAGGACTCGGCGGGACGGCCGCCAGGTTTACTGCTCGCTGGACGTCGAGAACATCGCGCGCGAGCGCGCGCGCCTGGACGAGTTGCTTGGAATTACCGGACGAGTAAAAGTTCGTGAGGAGGTCGGCGCATGACAGACGATCGGAAGAACGGTGAACGAAACGGCAAGGTGCGCGTTGCGATAGTGGGTGTCGGCAACTGTGCCTCCTCGCTCGTGCAGGGCGTGCACTTCTATCGCGACGCTTCACCCAAGGACACCGTGCCCGGTCTCATGCACGTCGACCTCGGCGGCTACCACATTCGCGACATCGAGTTCGTCGCGGCGTTCGACATCGACAAGAAGAAGGTCGGCCTCGACCTCTCAGAGGCGATATTCTCGGGCGCCAACAACACCGTGAAGTTCACCGACGTCCCCTCGCTCGGCGTCAAGGTCCAGCGCGGCATGACGCACGACGGCATCGGCAAATACCTCACCGACATCGTCCAGAAGGCGCCGGGCGAGACGTCGGACGTGGTCGGCATCTTGAAGGAGACGCAGGCCGACGTCGTCGTCAGCTACCTGCCCGTCGGATCCGAAGAGGCGACCAAGTGGTACGTCGAGCAAGCGCTGGCGGCCGGAGTCGGATTCGTCAACTGCATCCCTGTGTTCATCGCCCGCGAGGCCTACTGGCAGAAGCGCTTCCAGGAGAAGAACCTGCCGATCATCGGCGACGACATCAAGTCGCAGGTCGGCGCGACCATCCTCCATCGGGTCCTGACCCGCCTCTTCAGCGATCGGGGCGTCAAGCTCGAGCGCACCTACCAGCTCAACTTCGGTGGCAACACCGACTTCCTGAACATGCTCGAGCGGGACCGCCTGATGTCGAAGAAGATTTCGAAGACCCGCTCCGTCACCTCTCAGCTCGACTACGAAGTGGGCGCCGACAACGTGCACATCGGCCCCTCCGACTACGTGCCCTGGCTGCACGACCGAAAGTGGGCGTACATCCGGCTGGAGGGCCGCTCGTTCGGCGATGTTCCGCTCAACGTCGAGCTCAAGCTCGAGGTCCACGACTCGCCCAACTCGGCGGGGATCGTCATCGACGCCGTCCGCTGCGCCAAGCTGGCGCTCGACCGGGGCATCGGAGGGGCGCTGGAGGGGCCGGCCTCCTACTTCATGAAGTCGCCCCCGGTGCAGTACAGCGACAACGACGCCAGGCGTTTGGTGGAGGAGTTCATCGAAGGTGGTAAGGCGGGAGCCGATGGCCGCGTCCGCCCCGTCCCCCGCGCGAAGACGGCGACCGCCCCTGATCGGCGCTAAACCGGCGCTGGGTGAGGCGGCCTACCGTTTCGGTGCGCGTGCCCTTCGGGTCGTGCCGCCGGGGCTCCGCCATGCCGCCGCCGCTCCGGGGGGCAGCGCGTGGTACTGGCTCAGCGTCGCCCAGCGGCGCGCGGCCCTGGAGAACTACGCCGCCGCGCTCGGTCGCGAGGGGTCTGACCCGGAGGTGGCACGCGTGGCGCGGCGCGCCTTTCAGAACTACGGGCGCATGCTCATGGAGTTCTTGCTCCTGGGTAGCCTCACGCCGGACGAGCTCATGCGGCGCATGACCATGGACGGTCGCGAGCATCTCGATGCGGCGATGGGGTGTGGTCGCGGCGCGATCATGGCCGTCCCGCACATGGGGTCCTGGGACATGGCCGGCTCGTACGCCGGAACCATGGGCTATCGCATCGCCGCCGTCGCGGAACGCTTTCCCGGCTCGCTCAACGATGCGGTGGTGCGGACACGTCAACGTTTCGGCCTGAACGTCGTGATGCTCGGCCGCTCGGCGGTCCGTGCGATCACCCAGGCGCTCGAGGCCAACAGCATCGTGGCTCTTCTGTGCGACCTGGAGCAGGGCCCGGGCGTCGAGGTGCGCTTCTTCGGCCGCCGCGCGATCGTTCCGGCGGGCCCGGCTTCGATCGCGCTCAAGACGGGCGCCCCGCTGATGCCCGCCTATCAGTACGTCACGTCGCCAGGCCACCATCACGTTCACCTCGATCCACCCCTCGCGCGGCTCGACGGCGAAACCAGAGAAGGCTTGATGCAGCGCGTCGTCGATCGCTTCGAGGATTTCATCAGGGAGCGCCCCGACCAGTGGTATGCGTTCCGTCGAATGTTTCGCGCTGAGGGATGAGCCGGTGGATCCCAGCCGCATGTCTGGCGGCCGGGCGGCCCCGTCCAGCAGCGGGCCCACCGGTACATCCCTGAGTGTGGCGCTACCGAGCGTTCAAGGCCGTGCAGTCGCTGGTGGAGCGGCTGCCCCGGTCGTGGGCGTACGCCCTGGCCGTGCTGGCCGCCCGCTTTGCCTGGCTCTTCTCGCCCCTGGCCCGGCCTCGCCTGGAGTGCAATCTCAAGGTCGCGTGCCCGGAGCTCACCCCGGGCGAACTGCGCCGCATCTCATGGTTGAACTTCCGCAACCACGCCAAGGCGTACGCCGACCTGATGATGCTGCCGAGCACGCCGGTGGAGGCCATGCGCTCTCGGCTCACGGTGAAGGGTGCGGAGTATCTCGAGGAGGCCCGGGCCTACGGCAAGGGGGTGCTGGCGGTCTCGTGCCATATGGGCTCGTACGAGGTCGTCTCGGCCATCTGGTCGGCGACCATGACGCCGGTCAGCTTCTTCGCCGAAGAACTGGAGCCGCGCGCGCTTTTCGAGTGGTATCGGGATACGCGAGCGCGCCTGGGGATCAGCGTGCTGACGCTCGATCTTGGCGGCATCCGCAAGGTGCTGCAGGCTTTGCGGGACCAGGAGATGGTCATCACTGCCATCGACCGCGATATCACGGGCACGGGCCACATGATGCCGTTCTTCGGCCGGCCGGCGCCGATTCCCCTGGGCCCGGCGGCCATGGCGCTGCGGCTCGGCACGCCACTCGTTCCGGTCTGTGTGTACAGGCTGCCGGACGACACCTACGTGGCCGAGGGCGCACCGCCCGTGATCGCCAGGCATACCGGCGACCCGAAGGCGGACCAGATCCGCGCCACCCAGGAGCTGCTCCATCACATCGAAGGTTTCATCCGGCGGCACCCCGAACAGTGGCACGTGCCGCACCGCATCTGGGACGGTGCACCATGAAACGGCGCGGGGGGATCACGAGGCGCGGGGGGATCAGGATCCCCCCACGGGCCCCCCTCTCCCCGCAACGATTGGGTGGCGCTTTGAACTGGGACGCCTGGGGGACGGCCGGATTGAATCCGGCCTGCAGGCGGCGCGGGGAATCTGGAAGGCGCGGGGGGATCAGGGTCGCCCCACGGGCCCCCCTCTCCCCACGACGATTGGGTGGCACCTTGAACTGGGACGCCTGGGGGACGGCCGGATGGAATCCGGCCTGCCGGCCGTGCTGGGGATCGAGATGAGGGTCGGGCTGGTTTCGCCTTACGACTTCGCGTCGCCGGGCGGCGTGAACGACCATGTGCGGCACCTGGCGCGTCAGCTTCGCCACGCCGGGCACGAGACGCGGATCTTCGCCCCCTCGAGCCGCGCCGACATCGACTTCGACACCGCGCGCTTCTATCGCATCGGCAGCCCCATCGCCATCCCGGTGAACGAATCAGTCGCGCGGATCACGCTGAGCTTCCACCTCGCCAGCCGGGTGGCCGCCATCGTCGAGAGAGAGCGCTTCGACGTCCTCCATTTCCACGAGCCGCTCATGCCGGCTCTGCCGATGACGATGCTGCGCATGTCCACCACCGCGAACGTCGGCACGTTCCATGCCTTCGCACGCTCCAACGTCGGTTACTACTACGGCCGGCGCTGGCTCGCGCCGAACCTTGCCCATATCGATAGGGGGATCGCGGTCAGCCGGCCGGCGAGCGAATTCTTGCACCGCTACTTCCCCGACTTCCCGCTGCGGGTCATCCCGAACGGGATTGACGTCGACGTTTTCAAACCCGGCTTGGCTCCCATCCGTCACCTTCGAGACGAGAGCATCAACGTCCTGTTCGTCGGCCGCCTCGAAAAGCGCAAAGGCCTCGGCGACCTGCTGCGCGGCTTCGAGTTCATGCGCGCCCGCGTGCCGCAGAGCCGTCTGATCGTCGTCGGCGACGGACCGCTGCGCGGCCGGGTCGAGGCGTACATCGCCAAGCACCGCGTCCCGGATGTCGTCCTGGCGGGCTACGTTCCGGACAGCGTACTTCCGCGCTACTACAACAGCGCGGACATCTTCTGCGCGCCGGCGACGGGGGGAGAGAGCTTCGGCATCGTGCTGCTGGAGGCCATGGCGTCCGGGCTGCCCGTCGTGGCGACCGAGATCGAGGGCTATCTCTCGGTGCTCGAACCGGGACGCGACAGCATGACCGTCCGGCCCAAGGGTTGGGCCGAGCTCGGAGCCGCGTTGATCATCCTGGCCAGGGACGCCGAGCTGAGGCGGCGCATGGGTGCGTACGCGCATGACAAAGCGCGGCGATATGCATGGGATGCTGTGGCGGCGCAGGTGATCGAGGTCTATCAGGACGCTCGGCGGGCCGCCGCCGCCCGCCTCGTCAGGGGCGGCGAAGCGGCTCGCCCGGCGGCCGCGCTCACCAAGGAAGTGACGAATGTTCACCACGCGGTTTGAGGCCTGGGTCCGCCGGAAGGCGGAGGCCCTGGTGTCTGCTGTCGGCCGGGTTCCGCTGACGCCGAACCAGGTCACCGTCGTGGGGCTGGCGCTGACCTTCGCCGCCGCGGCGCTCACGGCGTTCGACCACCTGCGGTGGGCGGGCGTCGTGCTGATCTTCGCCGGCACGTGCGACATCCTCGACGGCGCGCTCGCGCGCTCGACCCGCGCCAGCTACCCGTATGGAGCGTTCCTCGACTCGACCCTCGACCGCTACTCCGAAGGCGCCATCTACATCGGGCTGACCGCATATTTCGTCAGCGCGGGCGGGCCGCTCGAGCGGTGGCTCGTGCTCGCGACGCTGGCCGCGCTGGCCGGCTCGTTTCTGGTGAGCTACGTGCGTGCCCGCGCCCAGAGCCTCGGTTTCACATGTGACTCCGGCCTCTTCGCCCGGCCGGAGCGGGTGGTGGTGACCGTGGTGGGCTTGATCTTCGGCGGGGTCGTGCTTTACGCCGTGGTATTTCTACTGGCGGTGCTGACCAACCTGACGGCTCTGCAGCGCATTCGCGAGGTCTGGCTGCAAGGCCGGGCGCAGCGCCTGGCCGTCGAACGCGAGGCCAGCGCGGCCGAGGCCGCCCAGGCCGCGCCCAAGAGCGGGACGACGGCCACCCCGTGACCGACCCGTTCAGCGGCGTCATCGGCCACGCGCAGGCGCTGGAGCAGCTGCGGTCGCAGCTCGGCGGTGGGCGCCTCGCGCACGCCTACCTCTTCGTCGGCGAATCCGGCCTCGGCAAGGCGACGGCGGCGCGCGCGCTGGCCGCCTGCCTGCTGCCCGAGGCTCCGCTGCAGCGCCATCCCGACTACTGGGAGGACGACCGGATCAAGCCCCTGTCCATCAATGAGATCCGGCTTCTGCCCGACAAGCCGCCCGAGTTCCACGAGCTGTCCCTGCAGGCGTTCCTGAACCTCAAGCCGGCGGTGGGCTCGCGGCGCGTCGCGATTGTCGTCAACGTCGGCCGCCTGCGAGACCAGGACCAGGGGGTGCTGCTCAAGACGCTCGAGGAGCCGCACCCGCACCGCGTCGTCATCCTGACCACGCCAAGCCTCAACCCCTTCGTCGTCCTGCCCACGGTGGTCTCACGCTGCCAGCGGGTTTTCTTTCACCCGGTGCCCGCGCCCGAGATCGAGAGGCTGCTGACGGCCAGCGGCATCGCGCCAGACCGCGGGCACGTGGTGGCGGAGCTGGCGCGCGGCCGGCCCGGCTGGGCGGTTCGCGTGGCGGGCGATGACGCCGTGATCGAGCTCCACCGAACGTGGACGCGCCGCCTTGAAGAGGTCTTCGGGGCGCCCGCCGACGTGCCCCTTCGCATCGCCGCCGAGCTGGACGGGGGCCAGATGGCCTGGCGCCGCGTTGAGGGCGAGGTCGAAGACCCGGCGTTGTTTGCGATCGCCAGCTGGCAGATCGAGCTTCGCCGCCGGATGCTGGCGAGCCGCGGCCGCGAGCAGGGGCGGTGGGCACGGCTGGTTGAGCTCTCCTACGACACGCTCGGCTATCTCGAGCAGAATGTCAGCCCCCGCCTCGCTCTCGAAACTTTCTTGCTCGAATGCCGCCAAGCTTCTTGAGGAAGGCCCTCGCGGGCTTTCACGCATACGTCCCCGGCGAGCAGCCGCCCGACGATGAGGACTGGGTCAAGCTCAACACCAACGAGTCGCCGCTGCCGCCATCGCCGAGGGTCATCGAAGCGATCAGGGCCGCGGCTGACGATTCGCTGCGGCTCTACCCCAGCCCGACGGCGGCGCCGGCCCGCCGGGCCATCGCCGGTCACTTCGGCCTGAACGCGAGGCAGGTCTCCGTCGGCAATGGCGCTGACGATCTGATCGAGATGTGCTTTCGGGCGTTCGCCGGGGCCGGCGACCGCGTCGCGTATCCGACCCCGACCTATCCGCTGCTGGAACCCCTGTGCCGGCTGCACGAGGCGGCGCCCGCCGCCCATCCGACCGCTGACGGTTGGAGCTGGACCCCCAGCCTTGCCGAGGACCCGGCTCCGCTCAAGTTTCTCGTCAATCCCAACTCGCCCACCGGCACATGGCACAACCGGGCGTCGGTCGAGCACGTCCTGGCGCGATCACGCGGCGTGGTCGTGCTGGACGAGGCCTATGTCGATTTCGCCGCCGAGTCGCAGGTGGAGCTCCTCGCCCGATACAACAATCTCCTCATCACTCGGACGATGTCCAAGTCGTACGCGCTGGCGGGCATGCGAATTGGATTCGCGCTCGCCCACCCCGACCTCATCGAGGCGCTGGACGCGGTCAAGGATTCGTACAACTTGGACCGCCTCGCGGTCGTCGCGGCGGCGGCGGCGATCCAGGACGAGGACCACCATCGCCGGATCGTCGACCACGTGGTCGCCGAGCGCGCCTGGCTGGGGGACCGGCTTCACGAGTTTGGCTTCGAGCATTCGCCATCGGCGGCGAACTTCGTCTTCGTCAAATCACCGCCAGGCAGCACCGCCGCCGCGGTCGCGGACGCGCTGCGTGAGCGGCGAATCCTGATCCGCCATTACGATCGGGACCCAATCGCCGGCTGGTTCCGCATCACGATCGGGACCCGAGCGCAACACGAACGCCTGCTGGCGGCACTCAAGGAGATCGTTTGACCGACCGCTGGACGCCGGGGCGCGACGAGGCCTGGGAGCTCGTGACCTCCATGACCCAATCCGACCAGCTGCGCCGCCACATGCGCAGCGTGGAGGCGGCGATGCGCGCCTATGCCAGGCGCTTCGGCGAGGACGAAGAGCGATGGGCCGTGCTCGGTCTCATCCACGACTGGGATTACGAATCCGGCCCGACCCAGGACCTTCACCCGCTGCGCGGCATCCAGATGCTCCGGGATAAAGGCTGGCCCGAAGACATCCTCGACGATATCGCGTCGCATGCCGATTACCTGAGCGTGCCGCGCGACACGCCGGCTCGCAAAACGCTGTATGCGGTGGACGAGATGTGTGGCTTCATCATCGCCTGCGCCCTGGTCAAGCCGGACCGATCCCTGGGCTCGGTCGAGCCGAGCACCGTGCGCAAGAAGATGAAGGACAAGGCGTTCGCGCGCGGCGTCCACCGCGACGAGCTCGTCGCGGGCGCCGAAGCTCTCGGGATACCCTTTGACGAACACGTGCTGGTGGTTCGCGATGCGCTGAGGCCGATTGCGCAGGAACTGGGCCTGAATCCGTGAGCTCGAACGGAAGGCCGCGCGTCCTGCTGATGCACCCGATCCTGGATCCGGGCCCGGCCATCCTGGCCGAGGCAGCCGAGGTGATCCCCTACCCGCCCGGCCGCCCGCTGGACGAAGCCAACATCCGACAGGCGGCGGAAGGCTGTGTCGGCATCGTCAGCCTGGTCAAGGACCCGATCCGCGACACCGTGCTGTCCACGCCCGGGCTCAGGATCGTGAGCAACGTCGCCGTCGGCTTCGACAACATCGACGTTGCCGCCGCGACCGCGCGCAAGGTCATGGTGACCAACACGCCAGGTGTTCTCGACGAGACGACTGCGGACTTTGCCTTTGCGCTGTTGATGGCGACCGCGCGCAAAGTGGTCGAAGCGGACGCCTTCATCCGCCAGGGAAGCTTCAAGGGCTGGGAGATCGACATGTTGCTCGGCACCGACGTCCACGACACGACGCTCGGGATCATCGGCATGGGTCGCATCGGTCGGGGCATGGCCCACCGCGCCAGGGGCTTCAACATGCGGGTCCTCTACCACAACCATCACCCGCTGCCCGCTGACGTCGAGCAGCAGCTGGGCGCAACGCATGTCGACCTGGGCAGGCTGCTGGCGGAGTCCGATTTCGTCTCTTTGCACGTGCCGCTGACGAAAGACACGCAGCACATGCTCAGCACCCCTCAGTTCGCGCGGATGAAGCGCAGCGCCATCCTCATCAACACCTCGCGCGGCCCGGTGGTCGACGAGGCGGCCCTGGTCGAGGCACTGGACGCGGGCACGATCGCGGGCGCCGGCCTTGACGTGTACGAGCGGGAACCGGCCGTGCATCCAGGCCTGCCGGCCATGCGCAACGTCGTCCTCGCCCCACACATCGCGAGCGGAACCGTGCGCACGCGCTCAGAGATGTCGGCGATGGCGGCCCGCAACCTGGCGACGGCGGTCCGTGGCGGCCGGCCGCCGAACCTGCTCAACCCAGAGGTCGAGCGATAGCACTCCAAGCAGCGAACGGTTACCGGCTGGTGGCCCTCGACCTCGACGGCACGATCCTGGACATGAAGCTGAACCTCGACCCGCGCGACGTCGAGGCGCTGAGGCGGATCATTCACGCCGGCGTCGCCGTCCTGGCATGCACGGGGCGGCCCTTCCCAGGGGCCGTCCCCTGGGTGGAGCGGCTCGGGCTTGACGGACCGATCATCTGTTACCAGGGAGCGGAGATCCGGATGCCGGATGGCGAGGTGCTCCTCGACCACGGGGTCGCCCACGAGCTGGCGATGGAAGTCATCCGTTACGCACGCGATCGCGACCTGCACGTGCAGGCCTATCGGGACGATCGCCTGATCGTCGAGCGCGACCGGCCGGAAGCGCACATATATGCCAACCACGCGGGCATGGAGATCCACGTGGTGGGGGACCTCGACGCCGCCATGGGCCCGACCACCCCTAAGCTGGTCATCGTGTCCACCCCGCAGAGGTTGGAGGCGCTTCTGCCTGAAGCCCGGGAGCGCTGGAAGAGTCGGCTCAACGTCGCCACCTCCGTGCCCGAATACCTGGAGTTCACGAGCGTCGAGACCGACAAGGCGACCGCGCTCGCCTTCCTTTGTGAACGATTGGGCGTGCCGCGCGAGCAGTCGGTCGCGGTGGGAGACGGGCGCAACGATGAGTCGATGCTCGCCTGGGCGGGACTCGGCATCGCGGTCGAGGGGTCACCGGCCGAAGTCGTCGCCGCCGCGGATCGCACGATCCCCGGACCGGGTCGCGGTGGAATCAAGCAGCTCGCCGACGCGCTGGGGATCGCCGGCTAGTTGGCGACGCTGTTTCTCGTCCATGCTCACCCCGACGACGAGGCGATCTCGACCGGCGGTGTGATGATGAAGGCGAAGACCCACGGCCATCGCGTGGTGCTGGTCACCGCCACACGGGGTGAGGTGGGGGAGATCCACAACATGGATCCCGAAACGGCGCGCCCGCGGCTGGGCGAGATCCGAACCGAAGAGCTCAAAGCGGCGGGGGAGATCCTCGGCGTCGATCGGATCGAGTTCCTGGGGTATCGCGACTCAGGCATGGTCGACACCGCCGACAACAAGGACCCGAGGTCGTTTCACCAGGCCCGCCTGGACGAGGCGGCCGGCAGGCTGGCGGTGCTGCTGCGAGAGGAGCGGCCGGACGTGGTCGTCACGTACGCCGAAGACGGCGTGTACGGGCACCCGGACCACATCAAGGCTCACCAGGTCACCAACGCGGCGCTGGATCTCCTCGTGCGGGAGGGCTGGACTCCCGCCAAGCTCTACTACACGGCCATCCCGCGCTCGATGATGGAAGCGTTCATGAGCCAGATGCCCGAGGAAGCCGCGCGCCAGAACCAGAACATGCGGATCGCCGGGACGCCCGATGAATTGGTCACGACTCGCGTCGACGTCCACGATTACGTCGACTCCAAACGCCAGGCTTTCGGCGCGCACGTGAGCCAGAACGATCCGAACTCGTGGTTCACCACGATGGCCAGCCAGATCTACGAGCTGGCCTTCGGCACGGAGTATTTCCAGCTGGCGAGGGGCAAGCCGGGTTCAGAGCTTCCGGAGGAAGACCTCTTCGCCGGCATCCGCTAGCTCCGACCAGGCGCCAAAGCTCACCGCGTAGACTCGAGGCAGAAGACATGGAAGTCGTCAAGATCACGCCTCGCGGGTACTGCCATGGCGTGGTGGACGCGTTTCGCATCGCCAAACGGGTGCGTGAGGAGACCGATGGGCCGGTCCACATGCTCGGCATGCTGGTGCACAACACTCACGCGACAGACGACCTGCAGCAGCAGGGCATCGCCCTGATCGATCAACCCGACCGCTTCGCCGGTCTCAGCCAGATCAACGAAGGGACGGTCATCTTCACGGCGCATGGCGTCTCGCCGCAGGTCAAGCAGCGCGCGGTCGAGCTCGGCCTGAAGCCGATCGACGCCACGTGTTCCGACGTGGTGCGCACCCACGAGCTGGTCGCGGACCTCGCCGGCAAGGGCTACGAGGTCGTGTACATCGGGCGCAAGGGGCACCCCGAGCCCGAGGGCGTGATGGGTGAGGCCCCCGGCAAGGTGCACCTGGTCCAGGACTCCGCGGACATCGAGCAGCTGGATCTGACGGGCGATCGGGTCGCCGTCACCTGCCAGACGACTCTTTCGGTGTGGGACACCGAGGACCTGATCGGCCGCGTCAAGGCGCGCTACCCGCAGGCGGAGGTCCACAACGAGATCTGCCGCGCGACACAGGAGCGGCAGGAGGCGGCGGTCGAGGCGGCGCAGCACGTCGACCTGGTGATCGTGGTCGGCAGCCCCCGCTCTTCGAACTCCCTGCGGCTGGTCGAAGTCGTGAAGAAGCTCGGCCGCAAGCCGGCCTACCTGGTCGACAAGATGGAGGACCTGGACCTCAGCTGGTTCGCCGGGGCGCGCAAGGTTGGAGTGACGAGCGGGGCCTCGACCCCGACCCAGCTCACGCGCCGGGTGATCGAGTACCTGGAGGCTCTGGAAGCCCCGGGAGCCTAGGTCCGGCGCAGCCGCCGGATCACACGGCTCAGGGCGCCGGGTTCAGCCGCCGCCGGCGCCGCCTGCGGCGGAGCCGGCTCCGCCACCTGGCTCCCGGTCGGTGCGGCACCACCGTCTCGTGCCGCGGATGAGCTTGGAGAGCGTCGCCTGCGCCTCCGTCTGGCCGGAACCGCCGCCTGCTCCGCCGTGGTGGCGGGCACCGGCGGTGCGGTCACGACCGGCGTCTCGACGGCAGGAGCGCCCGCGGGCGGCGATGCTCGCCGGCGCCGCCGCCGCCGGGGTGGGGCGACCGCGGTTGCCGTGGTCGCCGCCTGGGATCGCGGCTGCGCGCCCGAGCCGACCTGGCGCCTGACGCTTGCGCCCATCTCGCCCTCCGCGCACAGCGCGCCATCGGCGGTGAGCACGTCGACGCGCCAGACCACGGTCGACGAAGGCGCGCCGCCGGCGGGCGGGCGCTTCTGGGTCAGGGTCCAGCGGGCGTAAATCGTGTCCCCGGCGTGCACGGGGCGAGGGAACTTCCAGTTCAGCCAGTCCCATGCGGCCACCGCGGGGGTGGGCATGTCCATCGAGCCGAGGCCGACCGCGACCGCGACGAGAAGCGCCGGCGGCGCAACGCGGGCGCCACCATGGCTCGCTTCGATCGTCAGCGGTGAGAAATCGCCCGCCACTCCGGCGAACAATGCGATCTCTGACTCGGAGATGGTGCGCCGGCGGCTGGTCCACTCGCCGCCCAGGGGAAGGTCGTCGAAAGAAATGGGCTCCAGATCGGGAGCGAGTATAGCCCTAATCGCCAGATCAACCGGCGAGAGCTGGGCGTTTACCCTATGACGAGTTCGGAAACCGGGGAGGGTTGGTCTTGGAGCTGGCGGGCGTCCTGTTGGTCACCTCGGTGCTGCTGGTCATCGCGTTCGTCCTTCTGACGATCTCGCTCATGCGCCTCCGTGGGACGGCTCGCGAGCTGCAGGCTGCCCTCGAGGACGAGAGCGGAGCGCGAGATCGGGCCGCGCTCCTGCTGGCGATCGCGTCGGCGGTCAACTCTTCGCTGGCGCTCGAGGAGGTTCTGAATGTCGCCCTCACCCAGGCCGGCCGGATCATGGGCGCCGTCGCCGGGGCCATGTACCTGGTGACGCCAGGCAAGGCCGAGATGCGGCGGGAGGCGGAATACAACCTCACCCCTCGCGCCCGCGGCGCCGTCCGCCAGCTGGAGGAGGAACCCCTCCACTCGGGTCTGGCCGCGATGCGGCCGATGGTGGTCAACCTCGACGAGCGCAACGCGCCGGGGATCGTGGGCGGCGGCCATCCGCCGCACGCTCTGGTCGTCCCGGTGCAGCGGTCGGGCCAGCTCATGGGCGCCATGGAGCTGTACCTCAATGCGTGGCGGGAGCTCACTGAAGACCAGGCTGACCTGCTCAACGGAGTCGCGTCGCAGGCGGCGATCGCCATCCGGCACGCGCAGCTTTTCCAGGCCCAGGAGGAGAACGCCCTCACCGACGAGCTGACCAAGCTGCCCAACCGCCGCCACCTGGCGCAGCGCTTCCTGCAGGAGATGCAGCGCGCCCGGCGCCACCACAGCGCGATCGCCTTCCTGATGATCGACCTCGACCACTTCAAGCAGGTCAACGACACCTACGGCCACCTCGACGGCGATGCCGTGCTGGCCGCGCTCGCCTCGATCCTCACCGGCGGTGCGCGGGAATCGGACGTGTGCGCTCGCTACGGCGGCGAAGAGTTCGCCATGATCCTCCACGAGACGACCGAGGCCGGCGCTCGCACCCTGGCCGAGCGCATCCGCGCGCAAGTCGCCGCGGCGACGCTGCCCGGCGGCTTGAAGCTCACCATCAGCATCGGCGTCGCCGCCACCGACGAGCCGGCGCTCTTCACCTCGTTGATCGAGCGCGCAGACCAGGCCCTGTATGCCGCCAAGCAGGGTGGTCGCAACCAGGTCCGGGTGGCGGACATGAGCGCAGCCCCGGCCAAACGCGCCTAGAGCCCCCCGCGACTTCGTTCGCGGGCACAGGGGCCCTCCGATCTGAAAGGACCGCCTCCCGTCAAGACGGTAGAGTCGACCCGTGGCCCATTACTGCGTCAACTGCGGGACCCAGCTGGTGCCGCGGATCCTCGAGGGCCGCGAGCTCGAGGCGTGCCCGCACGACGACTTCGTGCTGTGGCGTGACCCCAAGGTCGCGACCGCGGTGGTCGTGGAGACGGACGGCGGCGTCGTCCTGGGACGGCGCGCCATCGAGCCGGGTTACGGCCTGTGGTGCCTGCCAGGCGGGTTTGTCAACGATGACGAGGACCCGGCCGGCGCCGCGGCGCGCGAGTGCATGGAGGAGATCAGAGCCCCGGTCGAGCTGACCGGCCTGATCGGCGTCTATCACATCGCCAAGAGCGGGGCGCCGAGCATGGTCGGGATCGCGTACCGCGGCCGCCTTGCCGGTGACGTCAAACCCGCGCCGGGCGTGGAGATGCTCGAGGTCGCGGTCTTTCCCGTCGACTCGCTCCCGCCGCTGGCATTTCCGAGTCAGCGGACCGTGCTGGCGGAATACCTCAATGGCCTCTCCCCTCGGCAAGGGGCCGGGTGAGATGCTCCTCGATCGCGTCGAGCGCGTCGCGAGCTCACCGGAGGTGCGATCTCATAGATGGATGACGCTGCCCGCCACCACCGGCGCGCCGTCGACGATGAGCTCACCCCGGCTGCCGATGTCCTGAGCGACGCCTTCGACGACTCGTCCGGGCAGCTCGACGCGCACCCTTCTGCCCAGGGTGTCGGAGAGCTGGCGCCAACGCGCCAGCACCTCCTCCGGCGGGGCTGAGCACCAGCGCTCGACCTGGCGGCGGAGGCGGTCGAGCAGCGGCTCGCGGGATTGGTTCAGCTGCGCCGCGCCTGGGGGCGCCCACGTGAGATTGATGCCTATCCCGCAGATCGCCTTCGCGGGTGTGCTCTCGACCAGGATGCCGCCCACCTTGCGGCCGCCGAGGAGCAGGTCGTTCGGCCATTTCAGCCGGACCTCCGCGTCGCAGGCCTCGGCGGCCGCGACCCCCGCCGCCAGGCTGAGCAGCGGGTTCGGGGCCAGCACGAACGAGACCAGAAGCGCCGTGCCCGCGGGCGCCTCCCAGCGATGGTCGAGCCGCCCGCGGCCGGCGGTCTGGTGATCGGCGATCACGACCGCGCCGATGGGCAGGTCGCGGGCCACATCCTGCGTCGACGTGACCGAGTCCCGCCAGAGGATCCCTGGCGTAGCGCTCTCCACGCACCGACACTAGCGCGCAGGGGACGCCGGTGGCGGTGCGCCGGTAAGCTAGCTGGGCGATGAAGCTCCACCGAGCCGTCACGCTCGTGGTGATGATGCTGCTGGCCGTGGGGGCATTCGTCCTGCTGACTTCGAGCGCGATCGGGCGCTTGGACGCCCACAGCCTCATCGCGCTCGGGGTGGTCATCGCGGGCGCTGCCGCGGGCGGCATCGCCTTCAGCTGGAAGCGCTACTACAGGCGCACCTCAGACCAGGGCCGGTAAGGTGCTGCGGCTCGGTTACAAGGCTTCGGCCGAGCAGTTCGGCCCGCGCGAGCTGCTCGATTACGCGAATGCGGCCGAGGCCAATGGCTTCGACAGCGTTTTCGTCAGTGATCACTTCCAGCCTTGGCGGCATTCCGACGGCCATGCGCCCTTTGCCTTCGCCTGGCTGGCGGCCGCCGGCGAGCGGACGGAGCGGGTGCTGCTCGGAACGTCCGTGGCGACGCCGACGTTTCGCTACCACCCGGCGATCGTGGCTCAGGCGTTCGGAACCTTGGGATCGCTCTTTCCAGGTCGGGTCATCCTTGGAGTCGGGACGGGGGAGCATCTCAACGAGGGCGCTCTCGGTGTGCGGTGGCCCGACAACAAGGAGCGTTTCGCGCGGCTGCGCGAGGCGGTGCGGCTCATCAGGCAGCTCTGGACCGAGCAGCTCGTGACGTTCGACGGCGAGTACTACCACACGCGCAACGCGACCATCTACGACCGGCCGGACGACCCGGTTCCGATCTACGTTGGAGCCGGCGGGCCGCAGGTCGCGAAATTCGCCGGGCGCGCGGCGGACGGTCTCATCTGCACCTCGGGCAAGGGCATGGAGCTCTACTCCGAGCAGTTGCTGCCGTCGTTCGCCGCAGGCGCGTCCGAATCCGGGCGCGAGGCCGGCACGCTGGACAGGATGATCGAGGTCAAGGTGTCGTACGACACCGATCGGTCGCGGGCGATGGAGGACACGAAGATCTGGGCCGCGCTGGCGCTGCCGGCTGAATCCAAGGCGAGCATCGACGACCCACGGGAGATGGAGAGGCTCGCCCGCGGCGTGGAGGACGTCGCGCATCGTCGCTGGCTCGTGTCGAACGACCCCGAAGAGCACCTGGAGCAGCTGCGGCCGTACCTCGAGCTGGGCTTCAACCACCTAGTGTTCCACGCTCCGGGTGACGACCAGGCTCGATTCCTGGAGCTCTACGGTGCGCAGATCCTGCCCCGTATTCGCCAGCAGTGGGGGTAGACATCGCGGGTTGGGTCATCGTCCTGGTCAAGGACTTCGATTCGGCCAAGCAGCGGTTGGGACCGGCTCTGGATCCGAAGTCGCGGCGGGATCTCGCGCGCCGAAACGCCAGCCGGGCCATCCGTGCCGCGGCGGCCGCGGAACGGCGCCTCGTGGTTGCAGGCAGCGATGAGGTCGCGGCGCTGGCGCGGCAGATGGGGGTGGAGGCGATCGTGGAGCCCCGACAGGAGGGGCAGAACGTGGCCGCCAAGCGCGGCATCGCCCACGCGGTAGAAGCCGGCGCCGAAGCGATCCTCCTACTGTCCAGCGATCTCCCGCTGGTGACGCGGAAGTCGGTGAGCGAGGTGCTCCAAGCCGGCGTTCGCCTCGAAGGGCCGGTGGCGGTGGCGGTGCCCGCCGTCGGTCGGGGAGGCACCAACGCGCTGTACCTCAGACCTCCGGATGCCATTACCCTCCATTTCGGCGCGGACTCGCTGGCGCGGTTCCGCCATGAGGCGGAGGTCCGCGGCGTGAACTTCGTCATCCACCATTCGGACGCGATGGCACTCGACCTCGACGAGCCCGCCGACCTGGCGCGCCTGCGGCGTGCGGTGTGAAGCGTCTCGAGCTCCACGCCGTCGAGGGCCTGCCTGAGGTCAGACCTGGCGACGACCTCGGCGAGCTGATCGCCGCCAGGACCACGCTGGAAGCCGGTGACGTGCTGGTGGTCGCGCAGAAGGTGGTGTCCAAGTCCGAAGGCCGGCTGCGCAACCTGGGCTCGGTGACCGCTGGCGAGGAGGCGGTGCGGCTCTCGACCCAACTGCTCGCGGCGCCTGATCCACGGTTGGTTCAGGTGGTGCTCGACGAGAGCGTTCGCATCCTGCGCTCGACGCGTGTCCTGATCACCGAGACTCGACAGGGCTTCGTCTGCGCGAACGCCGGCGTCGACCACTCCAACGTCGCCGGCTCTGATGTGGTGACGTTGCTGCCGGAGGATCCCGACGCGAGCGCCGAGCGCGTGCGCGCACGGATACGGCGGCTCAACGGGACCGACGTGGCGGTGATCGTGTCCGACACGTTCGGGCGGCCGTGGAGGTTGGGGATCGTGAACGTCGCCCTTGGCATCGCCGGCCTGCCCGCGCTGCTAGACCTGCGCGGCACCCTGGACGACGCCGGCAAGCCGCTGCACGCGACGGTGCTTGCGGTCGCCGACGACGTTGCCGCCGCCGCCGGGCTCGTGATGGGCAAGACCGGCCGGGCGCCCGTGGTGATCGTGCGCGGCCTTGGCTTGCAAGGCAGCGGGCGGGGTCGTGATCTGGTCCGGCCCGCGACCGAGGACCTGTTCCGCTGAGAACTGTCGTCCTGGCGGGCGGCACCGGGGGCGCCAAGCTCGCCGCCGGCATCCGGACGATCGTGCCGGGCGGGCACGTCACGGTGGTCGCGAACACCGCCGATGACGACGAGTTCTGGGGCCTGCTGGTCTGCCCGGATGTGGACGCCGCGATCTACCGGCTGGCCGGCGTCTTCAACGAAAACGCCGGATACGGCGTCGAGGGTGATTCGTTTCGCGTCCTCGACGAGCTCGCCCGGCTGGGCGGGCAAGCGTGGTTCAGAGTCGGCGACAAAGACCTCGCGACGCACGTGCTGCGCGCGGACATGCTGCGGCGTGGCAGCACCTTGACCGAGGCCTCGCTCGAGCTGTGCCGCCGGTTCGGGGTCGACACGCCTGTGCTGCCCATGAGCGACGAGCCGGTGAGGACGCGCTTTCTCACCGACAAGGGAGAGCTGTCGTTTCAGGAGTACTTCGTGCGCGAGCGTCTCGCGCCGGCCCTGCAACGGATCGAATTCGCCGGCGTCGACTCGGCCCGGCCGACGCGCGAAGTGCTTGCCGCCCTGGACGAAGCCGACCTCATCGTCATCGGCCCGTCCAACCCTCTGATCTCCATCGCGCCGATCCTCAAGGTCATCGGCTCACACCTGCCACGCGACCGCACGACGGCGGTGACCCCAATCGTCGGTGGCATGGCGCTCAAAGGGCCGACCGTGGAGATGCTGCGGGCGATGGGCACTGAGCCGACGCCGCTCGAGGTCGCGCGCACGTATCGCGACCTGGCGGCGGGATTCGTGCTCGACAGCCGCGACAGCGGCCTCCGATCGGCCATCGAGGACCTGGGCTATCGAACGCTCGTCTGCGACACCGTCATGAGGGACGGCGGCGCAGCCCTGGCCGCCGCGATCCTTGGCGCTTTCGGAGGTGCGGCCGGGTCCGCTTAGGTGACGTGCGAGTTGGCGACCATGACCAGGACGCCGATGAGCACCATCACCAGGCCGACGACCAGCACCGCGTACTGAGCGATCGCGATTGCGGCGCTCGGCCTCTTGACCTCCTCGCCGGTCTCGGCCCCGGGCGCCTCGCCGGAGGCGAGCTGCCAGGAGCCCGAGGCGACGGCTTCTTTGGGCTTCTGCTTCGAGCCCGGTTCGGCCGCTTCGGCGCTTCCCCTGCTGTCGCCGACGATCGACCACGAGGCGCCGCCGGCGGCCGGCGCTGCAGGCTGGACAGGTTCGGCGTGGGCCGCAGGCTCGGCCGAAGCCGGGGCCGGGGTCCAGTCCTGCTGTTTCTCCGGGGGCGCGTAGGCCGGTTCGGGCGCCGACGGGGGGGCGGCGAAGGGGCTGGGTGCCGGTGCGGTGGGTCCGACCCCCCAGGTCTGCGGCGGCGCGGCTTCAGGCGGTGGCCTGACGCCGGGCGGCGGCGCCGCCGGCGGGGGTTCGTAGGCCGAGGGCTCGTAGGTCACGCTCGGCGCGGTGGTGCTGGGCGAGAAGCTCGACGTGCCGGCAGGTTGTGCGGCTTCGGCCTCTGCCGGTTTCTCAGACCGGCCGTGCGGCTCCAGCGTGCGCTGACGTGCGGCGCGCACCTTGTGTTCGATCTGCGACCGTCGCGCCGAATACATGGAGCGCTTCTCCACCGACTTGTGTCGCATGACGAACAAGACCGCCACCACACCGACCAGAGCCACGGCTGGTCCGACGAGAAGAGCGACAGGCATAGGGGCCGATTATCGGCGATCGGTGCATGTGTGACAATCGCCGCAGTGGCTCTGTTCGACCGCATTCAGGTGCAACTCGTCGAAGCGCGCAGGCAGCGCAACGAGGTCGTGCTGAGCACTCTGTCGCTGCTCAAGAGCGAGCTGGTGAAGGCGAGCAAAGAGGGCGGTGCCACCGGCAGCATCGACGACGAGCTGGTCGTGCGCATGGCGCGCAAAGAGGTGAAGCGTCGCGAGGAGGCGATCGACCAGTACCGCAAGGCCGGGCGTGAGGAATCAGCCCGTCGCGAAGAAGCCGAGATGGAGTTGCTGCGCGCATACCTTCCGGCAGCGATGAGCGCGGAGGAGGTCGAGGCGGAGGTGGGGGCCGTGATCGCCGACCTCAAACCGCAAGGACCCAAGGCATTTGGCGCCGTGATGAAGGCCGCGACGGCGCGGCTCGCGGGCAGGGCCGAGGGTGCGCAGGTCGCGGCTGCGGCGCGCAAACTGCTTGGCTCCTAAGCCGAAGAAGGCGTGGATGCTCCCGGCGCCCCCGCGTGGAGCCCGGACGCGCTCTCGGCTCACCTATGAACGGCTGCGCGACCTGTATCCGGCGGTCACGGAGCTGGCCCACCACGACCCGTTTCAGCTGCTGATCGCGACCATCCTGTCGGCCCAGACGACAGATCGTTCCGTCAACCTGGTCACGCCAGAGCTTTTCGCGCGCCACCCGACGCCCGCGGACCTTGCCGCGGCCGACCCGGCGGTGATCGAACAGCTGATCAGACCGACGGGATTCTTTCACGCCAAGGCGCGCACGATCATCGCCGCCAGCCGCAAGCTCGTGGAGCTGTTCGGGGGTGAGGTGCCTTCGACCATGGAAGACCTGGTCAAGCTGCCCGGTATCGGCCGCAAGACCGCCAACGTCATCCTCGGCGTCGGGTTCGAGGTGCCTGGCTTTGCCGTCGACACGCACGTCACGCGGCTCACCAACTTGCTGAAGCTGGTGGCGACCCGAGACCCGGTCAAGATCGAGCACCAGGTGTGCGCGATGGTGCCGGAGCAGGAGTGGACCGGGCTGTCGCTGCGCCTGATCCTCCACGGGCGCAGGGTGTGCGTGGCGCGCCGGCCGCGATGCGAGGAGTGCGTCCTCAACGACTTCTGCCCGTCCTCCACGACCCGCCCGAGGCGCCGCCAACCGGCCTGACGCCACCTCGCGCGGGGCCTACCCTCCTCCCGGGCCGTTCCCACTCCCAACCGGCACACCGGCAGCCACTGAATCACAGCGCCAAGCGATCCGAAACCCCGCCTGTTAACGACACGCCACCCGCGGGGTGAACCGACAGCAATGAAAATGGGGCTTGGTGGGAACGGCCCGACTTTCTTTGGTGCGAGGGAGCTCGTTGTTAACGTGGGCTGGCCGGTCGTCA